>CAVOAJ010000089.1:0-6912 GCA_963693605.1 Dehalococcoidia bacterium
GTACAAGCCGCCATTGTCCAGGTCTAGGTTTGCGGCCACGTCCGTTTCCGGGTAGGCCCGCTGATGGCGCTTGAGTACGTCGCCCTCAACGGAGTCAATGCCAAGCCCACCTATGCGGGATGCGGTCCAAGTGAAGTACTTGTCCACCAACTCTTGGCTGAGACCCACGGCCTCAAATATTTGTGCGCCGTGGTAGCTGTGAACAGTGGAAATGCCCATCTTGGAGATGACTTTGAGCAACCCCTTATTGAGCGCTTTAATGTAATTTTTCTTAACCGTCTCATCATCCATCGAATCAGGAAAAACGCTCTGGGCGCGCATGTCCCACAGCGTCTCATATGCAAGGTATGGGTTCACCGCCCCTGCGCCGTAGCCAATCAACAACGCGAACTGTGATATTTCACGAGGCTCGCCTGATTCCACTACAAGCCCCACGCGAGTGCGGGTGCCTTCACGTACCAGATGGTGATGTACGCCCGCAGTCGCCAGCAGGCTGGGTATGGGCGCATGGCCCCTGTCCACACCACGGTCTGACAGGATGATGATGTTGGCGCCGCTGGCTATTGCCTCAGACGCCTTTGCACACAACGCTTCCATAGCCTTTTCCAGCGCTCCTGCGCCGTCTGCCACCTGGAATAGCGTTGAGAGCGTGGTGGAGGTTATCCCCGGCTGGTCCAACCCGCGTACCTTATCCATCTCCGCGTTTGTAAGGATGGGGCTTTCCAGCTTGAGCATGCGCGCATGCTCTGGAGTCTCATCAAAGAGGTTCTTCTGCGTGCCAAGCCGCATGCTAATTGAGGTGACCAACTCTTCACGGATGGCGTCCAGTGGCGGGTTGCTCACCTGGGCAAAGAGCTGTTTGAAATAGCTGAACAGCAACTGCGGACGCTCTGAAAGCACCGCCAATGGGGCGTCATTCCCCATGGACCCCGTTGGCTCTACGCCGTTAAGGGCCATGGGCTCCATCAACAGCCGAAGGTCTTCCTGCGTGTAGCCAAAGGCCTGTTGAAGGTCAATGAGCGTTTCTTGGTCCATGGATGCATGGCCGTCGCTGCCAGCTTGCTCCGGTAGGTCTTCCAATCGTAGTTGGTTGTCCTTCAACCATTGCCCATAGGGCTGTTGGTTGGACAAATCTGACTTGATAGTGGCGTCATCCACAATGCCGCCGCGCTCTGGGTCCAACAGGAACATGCGACCGGGACGTATCCTCTCTTTGAAGAGGACCTTCTCCGGGGGGATGTCCAGCACGCCGACCTCTGAGGCCATGACCAGCAAGTCATCCGTGGTGACTATGTAACGGAAGGGCCGCAGTCCGTTGCGGTCAAGCACTGCGCCAATCCGCTTGCCGTCCGTGAAGGCGATGAGCGCGGGGCCGTCCCACGGCTCCATCATGGACGCGTGGTAGTCATAGAAGTCCCTCTTGTCCTGGGACATCTCCACCTTGTCACCGGTGGCTTCTGGAATGAGCATCATCATCACGTGGTGGAGCGGCCGTCCCGTGTGGAGCATCAGCTCATAGGCGTTGTCTATACAGGCGGTATCGCTTTGCCCTGAAGGGATGATGGGGAACAGCTTGGTGACGTCATCGCCAAAGAGGGACGAGGACATACTCCCTTCGCGGGCAGTCATCCAGTTGGTGTTCCCACGTACGGTGTTAATTTCACCGTTGTGGACAATGTACCGGTATGGGTGAGCCAGCGCCCAGGAACCCATGGTGTTGGTGCTAAAGCGCGAGTGGACCAACGCAAAAGATGTGACGACCAACGGGTCACGCAGGTCAGCGTAGAACGTCCTCATCTGCGTGCCCACCAAGAGGCCCTTGAAGACAATAATGGTTGATGAGAGGCTGCATACGTAGAACTCATCATCAGTTACGTTGTCAGCATCCAGCACCTGGCGTTCTGCTATCTTCCGGGCAACATACAGCTTGCGCTCAAAGTGGGCCTCGTCAGTGGTCTCAGGGCCCTTTTCAACGAAGAACTGGCGGATGTTGGGTTGACGCTCCCGCGCAACCCGGCCAATGGCCGCAGAGTCTACCGGGACATCCCGCCATCCCAGGAAGCGTTGGCCTTCACCCGCCACCGCCTGCTCTATGACGGCTTCACAGTGGGCGCGGGCGTCTTGTCCGGGAGGCAGGAACACCATACCCACCGCATAGTCACCAGCGGGCGGCAAGTTAATGCCTAGCTTGGCGGTCTCACGGCGTAAAAATTCATCAGGAAGTTGCATGAGCATACCAGAGCCGTCGCCGGTGTCGGGGTCGCTTCCACGCGCACCACGGTGCTCAAGATTAACCAGTACCTCTAGCCCGTTCTCCACTATGTCATGAGACTTGGCGCCTTTGATATTGGCAACAACGCCCACACCGCAGGCATCGTGCTCAAATTCAGGGCGGTACAGTCCTTTAAACCGTGCTTGTTTGGCTTCAGCCATGAACTCGGCCCTCCGCGTGTCCCTACGAGGTAGAGCAGTACGCTCAGTCGCAGGTAAATAGCATATCCTCCTCCCTTATCTCTTAGGAGATGAGGAAGGAGGGTTCCCGTTAGTGACAATCAGCACAATACGCTCCCAGATAGTAGCAGATTCTAGCTCCAGGAAAAAGGTTTTGGTCATAGATACGGCACTCCTAGACGGGGCGGTTTTCCTAGATAAACGGCACTCGTCTCTGAAATGCTCCAGCCCATTGGGCGTGGACAACCGACTGCATCGTATGGCCCGTCTCGCTGCTATACTGCCGGTGGAGGCCACAAGTGTGCGCTCAGCAGGCTGCTCCACGCTCCGACATTGCTGACATCGGCCAGTTGGACAGGCAGGACTTTACTGCCGTCCCTCGCTATGCCGATGTCGTGGTGGACGTACCCACCGGCCGCCTTGGAGATACCTTCACCTACGCGGTGCCCTCCACTATGGACGTGCGCACCGGCCACCTTGTCACGGTCCCCTTTGGCCCCAGGACCGTTCATGGCGTCGTCACTCAACTATCGGACTCTACCTCCGCGCCCTACACCAAGCCCATCCTTGGCCTAGTGCTGCCTGACCCTGTCATAGAGCCGTGGCAATTGGAACTAGCGCGGTGGGTGAGCTCCTACTACATGGCCCCGTTTTTTGAAGCCATGGCTCCCATGCTCCCGCCGGGGTTCCGTTCCCGTACCCAGACCACCATCCGTCTGGTCAAAGGCGCGTCACCCAAGGGAGAGGTGAAACCCGCAGACGCCAAGCTGTTGGCCTATCTCCACGCCAAACCAGGTGCTGTGCGGCTGGCTGCTACGGTACGCCACCTTGGTGGTTGGGTGCCACGGGCCGTAGGCTCCCTGGTGCGCCAGGGTTTGGTGGAACAGCGTTGGGAGTGGGCAGGCCCCAGCGTTACCCCTCAGTTTGTGGACTATTTGGAGTTGCAGGCGGACCCAAAGCACGCGCTGGAGGTGGCTGAACAGCAAATGGCCAGGGCACCACGCCGTTCCGCTTTGCTCCGTCACCTGGCTGACTCTGCTTCAGCCCCGTACCTGGCTTCAGAGGCCCGCAGCCATTACAGCGGCGCAGTGCGCGCGCTTCTCAACTCTGACCTGGTGACATTGCGCCGTGTGCAGGTAGAGCGAGGGCCGCAGGCCAGGACACCGCGCCGTGCTCCTGAACAGGCACCTCTGACGCTGACGTCTGCACAGAATGAAGCCATAACAAAAATAATAGCTGTCATGGATGACCCAACAGCTAGGCCCAGGACTTTTGTATTACAGGGCGTCACGGGCAGCGGCAAGACAGAGGTGTATCTGCGTGTCTTGGCCCATTGCCTAGCACGGGGTAAAAAAGGCATCGTCCTAGTGCCGGAGCTGTCGCTGACACCGCAGACGCTTGAGCGTTTCCACGCCCGCTTTCCTGACCAAGTTGCCGCATTACACAGCGGCCTCACGCAAGGGCAGCAGTACGACCAGTGGTGGCGAGTGCACCGTGGTGACGCACCCGTGGTGATCGGTTCCCGTGGGGCAGTGTTTGCGCCGCAGAAGAATGTTGGCCTGATTGTGCTGGATGAGGAGCATGAATGGACGTACAAACAGCATGACGCTTCACCCCGCTATCACGCCCGGGACGCCGCAATAAAGATTGCTGAGCTTACAGGGGCCGTGGTGATACTGGGCAGCGCTACGCCTGAGGTAACGTCGTCATACAAAGCGCGGCAGGGCCAACATACGCTATTGACGTTGCCTCAACGTATCGAGTCCTCCGGCCAGCCCATCGCACTGCCCACCGTGCACGTGGTGGATATGCGAGAGGAGTTGAAGAGTGGGAACCGGAGCGTCTTCAGTCGAGAGCTCCAGGAGGAGCTCACTCAGTGTGTCTCAAGTGGGAACCAGGCCATCCTCTTCCTGAACCGACGAGGCGCTTCCAGTGTGGTCCAGTGCCGTAGCTGTGGGTTTGTGCTCCGCTGCTGGCGTTGCTCCACTCCGTATACCTATCACGGACAGGAAGGTTTGGTGTGCCACCACTGCAACCACAGGCGCAGAGCGACAACCCGTTGCCCAAACTGTCGGAGCCCGCATATCAGATACCTGGGAGTTGGCACCCAGCGGATAGCTGAGGAAGTGGAGGCGTTGTTGCCTGGCGTCAGCGTGCTGCGTTGGGACAGGGACACCGCAGCAGGTGGACGTGCTCACGCCGACCTCCTCGATCGCTTTGCTTCGGGTGACGCGCAAGTGCTGGTGGGCACGCAGATGATAGCCAAGGGGCTCCACGTGCCTTCAGTTACGTTGGTGGGGGCTGTGCTGGCTGATATTGGCTTGCACGTGCCGGACTTCCGGGCCGCAGAGCGCACGTTCCAAGTGCTTTGTCAGGTAGCGGGGCGTGCAGGGCGCGGCTCAGAGCCGGGGCTGGTCGTTGTACAGACCTACCTGCCTGACCACTACGCAATTCAGTCTGCCGCAAGCCAGGACTATGACGCCTTTTACGAACGCGAGATGGCATATCGTCGTGTGCAGAGCGACCCCCCCCTTGGCCGGTTGATACGGCTTGCCTTTGGCCATAGGGACGAGTCGGCGAGTCGCCGTGAAGCTCAGCGGCTGGCAAAGCTGCTGGAACGGGAAGCCCGTCAATGGGGAGTCAGCAGAGTGAACGTGATAGGCCCCGCGCCAGCGCATCCGGCACGCTTGCGGGGCATCTGGCGCTGGCAAATATTGTTGCGTGGCGCTGACCCTAGGCTTCTGCTGGACAAGGTGGACTTGCCACCCAATTGGGTTGTGGACGTGGACCCAGTTAGTGTGGTCTAACGGCTTGTCTGCCCTAGACGGCCAATCGTATACTTACCTGTGCCCGTCCAGAGCTAACCGATTTTCCCAGGTGGTCCATGGCCGTCCTTCAGATGCGATATTTCCCTGACCCTGTTCTGCGCGCCAAGGCAATCAAGGTCAAGGATGTGAATGACCCCGCCATTCAGCGACTCATAGATGACATGATTGAATCCATGCATTTCTACCTGGGCGTGGGCATAGCAGCCAACCAGGTGGGCTCCCGGCACCGCATCTGTATCATTCAGAGGCCTGAGGATGAGGAGCCTCTTGTGCTCATCAACCCTGAGATTACCCGCCGTGATGGCGAACGTGAAGTGACGGAGGGATGCCTAAGCCTGCTCCAGTACCAGGGCGATATTGTCCGGAGTGAACAGGTATGGGCTAAAGCTATTGATAGGCATGGCAAGCCGGTGAAGTTCAAGGCGGCCACTGACCTACTGGCACAAGCTCTTGAGCATGAGACGGACCACCTGAACGGCAAATCTTACACTGACCACCTGCGTTCTGCAGATGACCTGTACCAGGTGAAGTCTGAGGATGAGTTGACTGAAGATGAGATGCCAGTGCCGGACAGCTAATATTCAGGTCGCTAAGCCATACCCGTGGCTAGAGTGACATGTTACAATTCTCACAATTCATCTGCTAGGGCACTTGTCCGCATAGGGTACGCAGCGGACAGCTTTTCCCCAACGAGAGGGCCACGTTCTTGAGGAATCTTAACTGGAAGTCGCTCCTCGTCATTATTATCGTCGTTGGCGTAGCGCTATCCTCCCTGATGTACAAACAAATTGACTTTAGCCTCTTTGGCAATAGCTTTGAGCGAGGCTCAGACGATGTCTTGGGACTCCAGCTTGGGCTGGACTTGGCTGGCGGCGTTCACTTGGTCTACAAACCGGCCGATAGTGACATTGAGCCCTCCGATGACCAAATGGATGCGCTACTCAAGGTCATTGAGCGTCGCGTGAACACTCTGGGCGCTGCTGAACCAAACATTCAGCGACTGGGCGACGACCGAATCTTGATTCAACTGCCAGGTATAGACGACCTTGACCGGGCCAAGCGGCTCATTGGCGAGACCGCGAGCCTGGAGATATTTGAACGCATCTGTCAGGATTCACTCTGCACGGTGTACACGGACGAAGCCACTGGGCTCACGGGCCAGTCCATTGCAAGAATATCCGCTGGCCAACACAGCGTTACCAACGCATTTGCCGTCTTCTTTGAATTTGAGCGTAGCGCTATTGGCACCTTTGCGGAGATGACCCGGCGCATCTATGACACCAACGGCACTGGCAGCCCTGACCAAATTGCTTTCATTTTGGACGGCATTGAGTTGGAGGCAGTGGGAGTGCGCCAGCCAATCCTGACAGGCACCGGTCAGATATCCGGAAACTTCACTGCTGAGTCAGCCCGTGACTTGGCCATTCAGTTGGAGGCAGGTCGCCTGCCCATAGGTATTGAGACTGAGATTGAGCGCGTGGTGGACGCCTCTCTGGGCAGCGGGTCTTTGGAGAAGAGCATAGAGGCGGGAATTGTTGGGCTTGCGCTAGTGCTTATCTTCATGGCCGGTTACTACCGCGGCGCAGGCGTAATAGCGGCTCTGTCACTCGTTATGTACAGCATCATTGTGCTG
>CAVOAJ010000090.1:0-6898 GCA_963693605.1 Dehalococcoidia bacterium
GAGCGGTATGCAAGGTCAGCCATGCGATGCAGGGCCGGAGGGGTAAGGCGTTTGGCGCGTTCCACCAGAGCCAGGTAGAGCAGCCGAGCAGCGTTGGCCGTAGCGTCAGGGTCGTCGGCAGGGAAGGTGTGCCCGTCAAAGAGCTTCGACAGCCCTCGTAGCGAGGCGTCGGTGGCTTCCGGCACCAGCATGGAGGCGAGCTCCTGCGTGTCCCAGCGCAGGTTGCCTGGACGCAGGCCGTGGCGCGACAGGAACGCCAGTGCAAAACCGACGTTATGCCCTACCTGAGGGGCATCGCCCATGAAGGCGGCCAGGTCAGCAGCCAGCGTATTGGCGCTGCTGTCCACGGTTGCTGAGAAGCGGTCCAGCTCACGGTTGCCCTGGAATTTGACAGCGGCGACAGCCAACAGACGGTCACGTGCAGGGTCCAGGCCAGTGGTGATCACGGCCAAAGCTACGCAAGGCATGTCCAGTGGGTGGACATTGAACAGCTCAGAGTTAAAGGAGGAGGTGGTCAATTGCTGCTCCGGTCAGGGATGTGGCAACGGTACGGGAGCGGGCACCACGATGCAAGGGGTGTGTGGCAAGGAGTGGCTGACTCAGGAAAAGTATTCCGGCGCTTTTTCCAAGGGGTTCTGTTCCCCGGCAAACTCAAGCTGACGCCACATTTCATATACAACTATTGCCACTGCGTTGGAAAGATTTAGGCTTCGGTTAGCAGGCATCATGGGAATTTTGATCTGATTGGCAGGACTAAAGGTAGAAAGGATGCTCTCTGACAGCCCCATCTGTTCAGAGCCAAACACAACGGTGTCGTTGCTGTGATACTGGACAGCATGATACCGAGTGGGTCCAGTTGAAGTAGCTGCGTAGAAGTTACCCATATTGGACAGCTTCAGAACATCATCAAAGGACGCATGAACAAGTACCTCAGCAATATCCCGGTAATCAAGTGACGCCCGCCGTAAGTGCGCCTCTGTCAAGCTGAAACCCAACGGTTCAACGAGGTGCAACCGGGCTCCTGTATTTGCACATAGACGAATTATGTTGCCGGTATTCTGTGGTATCTCTGGCGCAACTAACACGACATTCAAGGGCATTGGAACACCTATTCAGTTCATCAGCGCTAAAAGATTGACACGGGTGAAGGCCCTCATGTAAACGACTCGACCGTTACCTAGAGGGAAGCCATAGCTGAGGAAGCTCTGACGATGCCAGTTTATCCCCAAGCTGGCAGGAACCGCGAGGCAAAGGCTGTGAGCTTCAGGGCCGCCAGCTTCTCCTGTAGGACGGCGGCCTCTCCAGCAGTGGCCACTACGGCAAAGAGCGACGGCCCCGCGCCCGCCATATGGACGTCCCGCACACCCGCGCTTTCAAGCGCAATTTTGAATGTTGCATAGCCTGGGTAGGCTGAAGACGCCACGCTCTCAAATATGTTGAACAGGCCGTCAAGCGGTGCGCGCCCCTCTCTGATACGTTCCGCCAACAGCTCTGTGGCTTGGCCATGTGGAGAGTAATGCTCCGGCGTTAGTAGACCGTATAGCCGCGCTGTCTTATTGTCGCCCACTTCACCGGGGTAAAGGGCTACGGCCCACAGGTCATCCCGCGTTGGCAGCGGTGTCAGCACCTCACCGCGGCCCGCGCCCATGGCAGTGCCGCCATGGATGAAGAATGGCACGTCAGCGCCAAGTTGGACTGCCAGTTCCAGTAGTCGTTGGTCAGACACGTCCAGCCCCCATAGCGCACGCAGACCTACAAGCGTCGCAGCAGCGTCACTGCTGCCTCCACCCAAGCCAGCGGCCGCCGGTATGCGTTTGGTAAGCCTTATGCGCACGCCCTGCTGAGTGTGCGTTTCATCTCGTAAAAGCTGCGCCGCCCGTAGGACAAGGTTGTCGTCAATAGGCGCAGCCCCGTGGGGCGTGACCTCCAGGCTCAGGTCACTGGCAGACTCAAGCTCAAGTTGATCCGCAAGGTCTATGGCCTGATAGACCGTCCGCACCTCGTGATAGCCGTCACTGCGGCGGCCGAGTACCTCAAAACAGAGGTTGATCTTAGCGGGAGCTGAAATTGACTGTGTAGACAAGGATGCTCCACGGAGAAGAAATGAGATGCAAGCAGCGATCGATAATTCCAGGTTAACCGTCTTTATTCTAAAGGCACGCCAGGCTGACACAAGGTGTAAATATCAAAGAAATCGCGCCATACAGGCCCAAAGTGCCTTATTAATCACCCAAATGGGTGATGCGGCAATGCCGCCAGATATGCATTATGGGTTGATACGTTGGGACGGTGTCCTTCATAGGGCATCTGCACCCATCGATTTTACCCCTCCAGCCTGAGGGAGGTGAATGATGATAGTGTTGAATGCATGCCCCCGTTGCACGGGAGATCTACATGGCAGAGACGACGAGTATGGGCCATACTACACATGTCTCCAATGCGGTCACTCGGTTGATCAATTAACCGTGACCACTGCTGTTCCGGTCCGCGAACACGACGAAGAACTAGCCGTCTAGCTCCGTTTTCGCAGCAAGCCTGACATTGAAGAGCCCGCCTGATGGCGGACTCTTCCTTGGCGTTGCGCGGATTTGACGCAACGTGCGGAAATCGTGAGGCCCCTTCATGCAGTCCGAGTTGGCGCCTGAGATGGAGTTCCACTCTCTCCCATCTCCACCGTGAACCCTAAAAAGGCTCCGCACATGGGGACCGTTCTTGGCCGCTCAGTGATGACGAGCAGCCTAAGGTACCAGAACGAGCTTTCCGAAGAAGTCCTTCTGCTTGAAATCTTCCTGAGCCTTGTTGATGTCGGCCAATCCATAGGTCTGCGCCAACAGTGGCCTGACTTTACCGGTCTCAATGTACCCCAGGAGGGTCTTGAATTCAGCCGGCCGCCACATGCTCGACCCAAACATCTGTAATAGATTGAGGTACACCAAGCGAAGGTCCATCTGAACCATGGGGCCTGCAATTGAGCCAGCTACGACGTATCGGCCTTCCGGTTTCAGCACCGCAAGGAGGTCAGGTAACAGGGCGCCCCCGACGACGTCAGCCACCACATCTACGGATTGCCTGCCCAACGCATCTATCAGAGAGCCACTTCGCGGCTCCCGCGTCACCACCCTCTCCACACCAAGAGCGGTGGCCCGGTCCTCCTTCCCTGACCCAGTCAGGGCTATTACCTTGGCTCCCCGCGCCCGGGCTAACTGCAGAAGGCCCGACCCGACACCGCCTGAAGCGCCCGTGACCAAAATCGTTTCGCCTTCAGCCAAGCTGGCAATATTCAGCATGCGCTCGCCTGTGCCGTAGGCGCACGGGAACGTCGCCAGTTCAGGGTCGCTGAGGCGTGAGTGGATAGCGTGAGCGTTGACGCTCGGCACTGCGACGTATTCAGCAAACCCGCCGTTTCGCTCACTTCCGATGACCTCCATACCGGAGAGGCCAGGATCTTCGCTCGTGTAAATAGCGGGGTCCACTAACACCCGTTGGCCTATTCGTTCGAGGTCGACTCCAGGGCCCACGGACGTAATCCGGCCAACGATGTCTATACCCTGAATTCGTGGAAATTGCATAGGCTCGGAACGCCACCCACTGGCGGATTCAGGGTCGCTCCCCTGTCCGTAGCCTCCCTCACGGGTCAAGATGTCCGTGTTATTGACGCCCGCCGCTCCCACGCGCACCAGCACTTCGCCGTGTTGTGGCTCAGGGACAGGCACATTTTCTCGGTATTCCAGCTTTTCCGGCCCACCGTGCCCGGTGAGTAAAACGGCCCGCATAGTTAGGCCCATATGCATCTCCTTCACCCAATGCGCGGATGGTCATACACATTCCACGGGATCAGGGTCAGAGCCGTGATAGGAATATGAAGCCATGCGCCAAATCGTTCTTGAAATTTAATGCGATGCGAAGAGTTTTGCTGGCGTTGCCAGTCGAGGACAATGAGTTCATAGCGCCAAAGCATGAACGAAGGTCGCTGGGCGTTCAGCCAGGGAAGAGCGCAAAGCATTTGTTGGAAGCGAAGATGTGCGTCTCCACATAGTCCACTACATCAGCCTGTCGGTCCTCCATGGCTCCCGCCAAGCATATCCAATTCTTGAACTCTTGTAGGCCACCGTCATCTATCTCGTCGTTGGTGATGTCTGCCCATTGAGCGTGCTCCCCTGCCCTGAGCTGGTCCACGTGCCGCTTGTCAGCAGGTAGGTCCGGCCATATCCAGTGGTTCTTGGGTACCAGGAAGGCGTGGGACCACGACGACGACGCCATGATCACAATACGCTCTGGTCGCTCCTCAACAATCTGTCGCACCATCTGCCCCAGCCTGAAGCAACTCCGGGCCGTGGGGCCGGGTGGGGCGTCTTCATCAGCAAAGGGCAATTCACGTGTCTTGGGGTTGAGGTGGGAAATGGCGCCCCGTGAACGGATGACATCCTTTCCGTAACAGTTCACCTGAATGGGAACAATGGGGTATGGAAATCCGCGTTGCTCCCAGTCCAAGAAGACGAAGCTGTTGGCAAAGGCGTGGCCAATGCCTCGCTCTGCATGCAGGTCTTTGTACGAATACGGGATGGGGAAGTCACGTTTGATGAGTTCTGAGGCAATGTGCTTGGCCAGGTCACGGTTGCCGGGATAGGTGAAGGTGGTGTCGCCGGGGAGACCCCAAGCGTTGTTTTCCTCGAGGCCGTACTGATGGAAGGGCTGCGATGTAAATTCATCGTAGGCGAAGACGTTGAAAGGTGGGATGATGTCTTCCCTGAAGTTCTCGTACTGGTCGTCGCCAAAGATCACCACGGCGTCAGGCTTAAAGTCGTCAATCGCCTTACGAACCTTCTTGAACGCGGTGGATAGTCGCTCCTGATAGACCGTGGCTCGCTCCAACTCATTGTTCCACTCGTCCTGCATGGGCGCGGGCCAGGATGAGGGTTGCTTCATTTCATCAGGGATGAGCGGGCTCTCCAGGCATCTGCGTAGCAGGTTGGCGTACCGGTCAGGTGGCCCCAGCAGGCTGGGGTAGTGGGTTATGCCGACACCAAGGATCTCTCCCATGGGTTTCTCCTTCTAGTGGTCAGGCTTCCTATTACTTGGCTTTGTTTTCAGCAGCTTCCGCTACACGCTGCGGCGGTTCTTTGAGCGCGCCTCGCACTC
The DNA here is from genome assembly GCA_963693605.1 of Dehalococcoidia bacterium. Classification (GTDB taxonomy): domain Bacteria; phylum Chloroflexota; class Dehalococcoidia; order Lucifugimonadales; family Australimonadaceae; genus JAQBVZ01. Next base: position 5,140 of record CAVOAJ010000090.1, read on the forward strand.
TGCCGAGTCGTTGGTAATCGCGAGCGCGCAGGGCCAGGTGACGACGCCAGTAGATGACCTGCACATCCAGCGGGCCAAGCTTCTGCGGCAGGTCAAAGCGCATATGGCCCTTCTGGAAGACTATCAGGTCCTCTTTTTCATTAGTCCATACGGTGAAGTTCCATTTGCGGTGGAGGTAATACCACACGTCCTGCCACAGCTTGCCCAGCATGGTCTTGGGCTTGTCCACAATGGTGAAGGTCCATACCCGCGTCTCATCCTCCGTCATGGGCACCATCCAGCGTATGTGCGTGCTGGGGCCGATGATGGTGCGGATGACGCTGGGCAACTCTACGTTGTGGTTGTAGTTCTTCCACGGCTTGCCACGCAGGCCCATCCCGCCCTTCAGCTTGCGCCACCACACATGGCGAGGCCACGTATCATCTACATTTGGATAGTAGGCCTGACCCCAGTGCGGGTCTGCAGAGATGGTGTTGATGTAATCTTCACCCTCTTCCACAATTTTCACGCCACCCGTGTAAATCACCTTGGGCCGGAACAACAACATGTGCTTATTGAAGATGCGCCAGATGTTCTGGCCGCGATGCAGATAAAATTCGTGGAAGTCGATACCCTGAGCTACGGGCTCAGTCCAATTGGCGTTCCAGGCTCTGGTGCGCATGTAGCGCCGACCCGTCAGCGACTCGTCGAAGAGTTCTGCCGGCATGTCGTCTTCCACGGGAACCGGCTCCGTCTCTCCCATCCACACCATGACAATGCCGAAGCGCTCCTCCGTGGGGTAGCTCTTGGCCTTCAGCTTGCCTATAAAGGGCGACGTGGGGCTATCAATAAGGCCCGCCACGCACTGGCCCGTGCCATCAAACACGTAGCCGTGATAGGGGCAGGTCACCGTGCCGTCGAAGTCAGACACGCCCAGAGAGAGGCGTGCGCCGCGATGAGGACACCAGTCGCTCAGGGCAGCAACCTTGCCGTTCTTGCCGCGAAAGAGCACCAGGTCGTCGCCCAGCATCTTCACGTAGACGGGCTTCTTGCCCACACGTTTGGTCTCAATGCCAGGGTACCAGTACTCCCTGTAGCCAAGCTGGGGCACGTAGTCAAACGGGCCTATCTGCGAAGCGCCGTACGCCTCAGCAACCGTCTCCTCCGCCTGCCTTGCTTTGGCGTTCCCGTTCGTTGAGCCGTTTGTCGTCATGGTGTCCATTCCCCAACGTCACAATGTGACGAGCGCACCGCATTGTATAACTTATGGTTGAGCGGGTGCGACGGAGGCGGTTCTGGGTTGGCGCGTGTGTTCTTCCCACCAACCCACCCCTCTGCGCTTCCCAAGTACAAAGGATGGGGATGTGCCGAGCGTTACCGACCTGCCCGCGCCTTATAGAGCGACGCCCATTCAGCCAGCGACAGCGTTTCAGCACGGCGCTTGGGGTCGATGCCAGCGATGGTGAGTAAGGCTTCAGCCGTATCGCCGGGGATGTTCAGGCCGTTGGCCAGGGAGTTCCGTAATTGCTTACGGGGCGCGCTGAACCCTGCACGTACGACGATGAAGAAGGCGTTGGGGTCATCAATGCCCTCCGTGGGCTTATCGAACACGTTGATGCGCACAATGGCGGAGGTCACTTTGGGCGGCGGCGTGAACGAGCCGGGGCGCACCAATCGCACGATGCTTGGGCTGCCGTAGACCTGTACGGCTATGGAGAGCAGAGACTTGTCGCCATCAGGAGCGCATACCTGGTGGGCCACCTCCCGCTGCACCATGACG
>CAVOAJ010000091.1:0-6803 GCA_963693605.1 Dehalococcoidia bacterium
GATAAGGAGCTTGCTATCATGTGGTCAGCAGGGCAGGGGATGCTATTTGCGAGGTTACTTGGCTTGCTATCAGTCGCGGCCTTTGTGCTTGGACTGGTGGTGATTTGGACTTGGTGTTGGAGACGACCGAATGGTTCTGGGGCGGCATTCTGCTAGCTCTGTCGGGCATGCTTTTCCTAATTGAGGCCAGCACCAGGCAAAGCGGAGAGTAGTAACCCTCTAGCATCCGCCGATTATTAGATTCGAAGACAGCCCGAGCTCCGCATAAAGCGTGAGCTCGGGCGACTTCATGTGAGCTTATTCCCTCTACCTACACGGCGTTGAATATGGCGTGCACCCACTCAGACGGCGGCGTCCACTGAAGCTTCAGGTCGCTATGTTGCACCTTGGCGCCTAGCTCCGTCATGGCCCCGGCCAGGGCTATCCAGCAGGTGAGCTCCCACTGGCCGTGCGCCTCAAACTCCTCCACTGTCCAGGAATCACCCCAGTCCTCAAATTTATTGTTCTTGAACTCCTCGTACCGGCGGATGTCGGCCTCCTGGTCAGGGTGTATCCAGTGATTCTCCCAGCTTGTGTCCTGTGTGTGGCTCCAGCCGACTGCCGCCACCAAAGCGACCCTCCACGGGCTGGCCTTGAGTATGCGCGCGGTGTGACGGCCAAGCTCAAAGGCACGCTTGGGTGATAAAGGCAGCGGCGTCTCCGGGCTTATGGGTGACATTCCTTCTGGCTTCCGTGCGCGTGGGCCAAAGGGGTCTATGGACACGGGAACCACGGGCGTCTTGAACTCCCGCTTCTCCCAATCCAGGTGGGTGATGGCGGCAATGAAAGTGTGCGCTAGGCCGTCCTGATACATAGGCTCTGTTGAGTACGTGGGGTCAAACCCAGCATCCTGCAGACCTCTGATGAGGTGTTTTGCGCCAGCTGGGTGGCCTTTGATGACCACATCCGTGTCCGGATCCACGCCCCAGATGTTGTTCCTGCGGGCAAAGTTCTTGTATGGCTGGATGGTGACCTCATCATGGGCCTGGATCCAGTACTGGGGCAGGACGTAGTGTTTAAGCGCCTCATTATGGTCTTTGGACCACATCAGGATGAAGTCAGGCTTGAAGTCATCCAGGGCGGTCTTTAGTTTGCCCCACTGCTCAGCCAGGTACTCGCGCATTTTGCCTGCGTGGGTCTCGGCCTTGTCGTCGCCCCACTCCGCCTGCATCTCCGGCGGCCAGTTCTTGGGGTCCATCATCTCCGGCGGCAGGGTGCCCGCCTCAAAGGACTTCTTCAACTGTGAGCAAAACTGCTCATTGCCAAAGCGCGCGGGTGGAAAGTCCGAGAGTCCCAGACCAAGTATCTCTGCCATATCAGCCTCCTAGCCAGACCATAGATGTGAGCGGGCATAGTATAGCGGCTGCTCCGCTGTTGGCTATCCCACTTGAATCGATGGGCAGCGACAGGCGTATAGTAGTGACGCATGAGTCCCACGTCACCCATCGAGACCCTAATTTGAGACACCCAGAAAAACCTCAACGCCGGCCTAGGTTCTACTATGGCTGGACCATCGTTGCCGTCGTCGGCATGGTCGGCTTCTCGCATACGGCTGAGACGCTGCCCATCCTGAGCGTTTTCCTCAAGCCTATTACTGACGAGTTTGGGTGGACCCGGAGCGCCTACGTCGGCTCCATAGCGGTGGGGACGGCTGTTGGCTCGCTGATGGCTATCTATGTTGGGCCAAAGCTCGACAAGCTCGGCGCACGGTGGATTCTTGTCGGCTCCTTTGCCGTACTCGCGTCTACCTTCTTCCTCATGTCTTGGGTACAAAACCTATGGGAGTTCTACACTCTCCAGATCATAGGCCGCACGGTGCAGACGGGCGTTATGTCTCTGGCCATCACCACCATCGTACCCAAGTGGTTTGTGGCCAAGCGAGGCCGCGCCGTGGCTCTAGCTGGTATGGGCAACAAGGTGGGCCACACCTTCCTGCCGTGGATTGCGCAGCAATTTGTGCGAGTCCTTGGCTGGCGGTGGGCCTACTCCGGCCTTGGTGGCATGGTGCTGCTAGTCTCAATGGCACCTGCGGCGTTGCTCTTGCGCCGCCGCCCAGAGGACATGGGTCTATTGCCCGACGGTGCGGAGCCTCACGATGACGACCCGCAAGAGGGGAGTATCGGCCAGGCAGGCCGTCCAATACGCAAGCAAGAGGTATCTTACGCAGCCCGCCAGGTCTTACGGATGCGGTCCTTTTACTTGTTGACGGGCTCTTTCACCTTGTTCTTCTTCATCAACCCGTCAGTCAGCCTACACGCCATTCCGTACCTGACGGACCAGGGCATCAACATAAATACAGCCGTAGCAGTGGTCATGGTGTGGTCAAGTACCGGGGTCATTGGCAGTTTTGGCAGCGGTTTTCTGGCGGAGCGTTTTGACCCACGCAAACTCATGGCGGTGCAGCTCCTGCTGTTGGGCGCAGGCTATTACTTCTTGTTGAACGTATCCACCACGCCCATGGCCTTTGCATGGGGAGCTTATTACGGCGTGGTGCAGAGCGGCATTTTCACGCTGCAACAGATAATTGTGGCCAACTACTATGGGCGGGAAACTTTGGGCGCTGTCAGGGGAATTATGTGGCCGGTGCAGGCGCTTGCCAATGCAGTGGGGCCCATGGCTGCGGCACTGGTTTTCGATATCACCGGCGCCTACGTGATTATCTTCAACGCCTTCATAGTCATAGCCTTCATGGCTGCGGCCCTCGTGTTCATGGCGCGACCACCCCGCGCGCAACTACGCGTGGAAGCGGTACAGGCGACGTAAATTAAAGGTGCGGTAACAGTGGCAGGCTCTACCCCTCACTAGTCTTCAATGGTCACCTTGCCAAAGATAGCGAACCTACGGTAGAAAGCCACGTGGTCCTTAATTGGCTGCGCAGCGTCGTTGGGAGTGCGGTACGTCCAGCCAGCGTTCTTGATGACCTTGCCGTCCACCTCAACATCGTAATAAGTAGCCATTCCCTTCCAAGGGCAGGTTGTCCTATGTTTGTTCTCATGTAGGTGGTCCCAGTTAATGGAGCCGGGAGGGAAGTAGTTGTTGCCTTCCAGGAAGATAGTGTCGCTGCTGTCCGCCAGCACCACGCCGTCACGGGACGCCTTAGCCATGGGCCACTCCTTGGAAGAGGTTGTTGGGCCAAGGTACGTCGTCCGCTAGGCCCTTGCTGGGTTAGATGCCATTGGGCCTGCTGCGGTGCCGACAAGGTAATGGTTCCGTGGCATGCCAGAGGCGGCGTACCAAGGCAAAGACTACGAACTCACCCTGTAGCGCTGGCTGGACTAGCGTCCAAGCCAATTGAGGTTAGCGACATGAAAAGGGGCCGGTCATATGACCGGCCCCTTTCGCGTTGAAAGCAATAACGTTGAAGGTTACTTGAACACGCCCACGGCCTTGCTGGAGTTAAAGACCCAGGACTCCGCAAAGTCTAGGAAATCTGGCTTCAACCCAAGCTCGTTCATGGCGCCCGCCAGGCAGACCCAGTTCAACATTTCGTGCTGGCCTGCATGCTCTAGCTGTGAGAGCGGGATGTCCCTCCACGCCTCGTAGTCGCCAGCCTTCAGTTCGGCAAAGCGCGCCTTGTCTTCTTCAACGTTGGGCCACACGAAGTGGTTGTTTGCCGAGAGCGACGCGTGGGGCCAACTGGATGAACCTATGAGCGCGACCCGCCAGGGGCTGTCACGGAATATCTGCGCCGTGGCCTGGCCTAGCTGAAAGCACCTACGAGGCGATGGCCCTGACGGCGTGGTCTCACCCTCCTCAAAGCGGGGACCGTTCTCCAGGCGGGACAGCATGCGGGCCATGCCTCTGCCATAGCAGTTTACGTGGAAGGGGATGATGGGGTAGGGGAATCCTTTACGGTCATAGTCCAGGTAACTGACCGTCCGCCAGAAGGCGTGGGACATGTCTGAGTGGCTCTGTTTAAAAGCGTAGGCAATATCAAAATCTCTGTCCAAGAGGCTCTGTGCCAGAAGCTTGGCGCCCGGCGTGTTGCCCTTTACGCGCATGACCGTGTCAGCGGGTTCATTCCACACATTGGTGGTGGTGCCAAGGCCGCTGCTCCGTGACCAGGGCTTGACCTCATACTCCTCTTCTATGTACACGCAGAACGCGGGGACCATGTCCTCCTGGAAATTCTCGTATTGGTCGTCACCCCATATCAGCACAAAGTCAGGGTTGAAGGCGTCCAATTCCGCCCTGAGCTTGCGCACGCCTTCAACGAGCTGTGCGCGGTGCTTGTAGGCTGAACTCAGCGCCTCGTCGTCACCCCACTCTTGGCGCATGGCGGCGGGCCAGTTCTTGGGGTCTTTCAACTCTGGGGGTGTCTTGGGGCTGGCCAGCACCCGCTTGCACATGTTGGCCATGTCCTCCTCTACATACCCAATGAAGGGGCCGTGGGACAGTCCCAGTCCAATGATTTCACCCATGATTCCACCTCCGTTTGCCTTCCATGACGTTTTAGGCCAAGCCCAGGAACCGCAGGCAGTTGCCTGAGCTTATGGCCTCCCGCTCTTCAGCGGTCAACCCTAGCGCATCAAATTCCTCCGGTAGTGGCGGCATCATGGACCGGGACATGAAGGGGTAGTCTGACCCAATCATGACCTGGCTGGCTCCCACCGTCTGCAAGAGAAGGTTGAGAGATGGGATGCTGAATTGGATGTCGTCGTAAAAGAGCATCCTGGCGTAGTCCGTTGGCGACTTACTCATGCTGCCTTTGACCGAATCACGCCTACGCCACGTGGCGTCCATGCGGGGCAGCATCTGAGAGAGTACCCCGCCACCGTGGCCAAAACATACGCGGAGGTTGGGGCATTCTTCCATGGCACCGCCTACGATGAGGGACGCCGCCGCCAGGCCATTTTCGATAGGAAACCCCATGGCGTTGCCAAGCATGGGCTCACCAATGAGCCTGTCCTTGAACGTGGGCCGCTGGGCGTGCACAAAGATGCTCAGCCCCAGGCTCTCTGCCTCCTTGAGGAATGGACGGTACTCCGGGTCGCCAAGGTTCTTGCCGTTGATGTTGGTCATCACTTCAACGCCCTGAAGGCCAATCCCTTTGATATGCGACAGCTCCTTCCTGGCAAGCTCCGCATCCTGCATGGGCACCGCGCCCAGGCCATAGAACCTATCCGGAGCCGAATCCACCATGCGGGCAATCGTCTCACTCAGATGGCGGCCAAGGTCCCTGCCGTCTTGTGGTTCCAGTTGATAGGCAAGTAACTCCGGCATGGGCGAGAGCACCTGCCTGTCCACACCTTCATCCGGCATGTCAGCGATGCGGCGTGAGGTATCCCAGCAACGTGAGAGCACAGTACGGAAGTTGCGGCCTGAAATCATGACGTTGGCCTTACCGGGTTCCGTATGGTCCATGGAAGGCCAACGATCTCCGGCCACGCGGTTGCCCACCGGTGGAAAATCCTCCGGGACAATGTGGGTATGGACGTCAATGATCACGGGTCAGCCCTCCATGCCTATCAGGTTGTGTTAGTGGGTTAGGAAATCGATAACCAGACGGTTGAACTCATCAGCCTTTTCATACTCAACAAAATGGCCAACACCGCCGCCCCAGACATGCACGCGGACGTTGGGGATGAGCGTCCATGCGCGGATGGCGCCCTCCACGGGGACCATGCGGTCCTGGTGGCCCCAGACCACAAGAACCTCCGCCTTCAGCCTGGATATGTCCTTGGCGATGTCACTGTTCTTGGAGCCGGAAAACTCCTGCCGGGCAGCCAGGTGGCCGGGTACCTGGGAGGCTTGCCATCGCGCTTCAATCATCTCCTCTGTGCGGAGTTCAGCGTCGGGAATGAAGAGCTCCATCATCTTTACCATGTTCTCCCTGATAGGGTCCTGGGCGAACACGCCAAGAGCCTTGATGCCCTCAGGAGGGGAGGGAGAGAACATCATGGTGCCGCCGCCGGGGCCGCTGGCCTGCATGATGATCTTGTGGAGCCGGTCAGGGTACTCAATGCCGAAGCGCATGCTGGCAGGGCCGCTCTGGGAAGAGCTGTACAGGCTTGCTTTGTCTATGCCCAACTGGTCCATGACGCCAATGACCATGCGGGCCCACATGAAGTCTAGAGGCTCGCTCCCTAGTTTGGCGTCCATGTCAGACCCGCCGTAACCTGGCATATCCATTGGAATTACGCGGAAGTGCTCTGCCAGTACGTCAATATTATGTTTGGTGTTGTCCCAGGCGTTGGCGCCAGGGCCTCCGCCATGGAACGCGAACAGGGCAGGGCCGCTGCCGCAGTCGTTGTGGTGGATCTTGACGCCATCCACCTCCGTGAATTTATCAGTGGCTTCTTTGGTGTACTTGCTCTCGTGTGTGGTCATGCGCACTCCTCGTAATGGCGGGCTCTGACGTAGTTGCTACACGTCATCTGCTTTTCGCGACGCGACCGACAAGATACTAGCGTCTGCATGCTATTTCAAATGCGTTCATGATGTGGATGGCGGCGGTTTCAGCCCAGAATGGGGAAGCCGGATGCGGGCTTTAGGGTGTATGTAACAGTTCCACAAGGGCGGGCAGTGATTCCGCAGCGGATTCTCTCACAACCACGTCGCAATGCGGAGAGAGTTGGCTTTCCAGCGGGTTGAACTCCAATAGGTAACCGCCACGCTGTTTGATGAGCAAGGGGAAGGACGCAGATGGGTTCACCGTACCGGAGGTGCCCACGAGCAGAATGCAGTCTGAAGCCTCTATCTGCTGATAGCAGCGGGTCAGCCATTCAGAGGGAATGGGCTCACCAAAGAGTACCGTGTCTATT
>CAVOAJ010000092.1:0-6797 GCA_963693605.1 Dehalococcoidia bacterium
TGCTCAGCGCCGTCGGAATCCTGAGTGTGGGCTTCCTCAGTGCCCTGATGGCTGCCCTGAATCTTGGGTGCGTCATCCCATGTGAGAGCAATCCTGCGATGCTGTTCATCAAGACCATCGGCTGCCAGCGGCGCATCGACCGGGGTGTCGGTGGGGCCACACACCTCAAGCTGCTCCACTCTGCCCATGCCAGCGAACTCCTCCAAGTGCAGGGACATCAGCGAGAAGTAACGGGCGGGTTCAAAGCCAGTGTTGAAGTGTTGATGCTCAGCCCCAAAAGGAACCCAGATGGTGCTCCCCTTCGCCCACTCATACTTCCTACCATTGATGATTGAGAAGCCCTCACCACGGATAATGTGAATGCCTTCTTCACCATGCACGTGCTTGCCGGTATGCCAACCAACGGGTATCTCAGCCACCATGGACTCACTGCCCCAAGTCTTAAACCCCGTCTCCGGAGAGACCAGCAGGCCTATTTTGTCATCTTGAGGCGTGCTGACCCACTCAATCTCTTCTTCATGAATCCACTTGCGCGCTTGCTGGCGCTCCAGTACCTGTTCATCCCACATGCCCAGCCACTTGTCATAGAAATTTGCCAAGACCATCTCCTACATAGGGCCCAGAAGGGCCTATCGTTCGTAGTAATGCTGTGTGCTTTTGGCCTGTGCGCCAATGCAAAGCAGGCAGATGATAAAAGGCGGCCATCACTACGTCAACGTACGTGTGTCACCCGCCCGCGGCACAGAAATAAGAGAGCGCCTCCATTAAGGAGGCGCTCTCTTCATTGGTCATCTTTCAGAGTTGACGCTCAACCGCTTGCGGTAGTTTCCTCTCCAGTGGCTGCCATGAGCTCTTCATCCATCTCACGGGAGATCCGTTCTGCCGTGGTCTCATCATTGATTTCCATGGTCTTCTTAAGGCCTCTTGCATGCTGGGTGACCAGTTTGCGCAGGCCTATGACCGGGCTGTCCGTAGAAGAGAGGTACTCAGGGTACTGGTACCGGGCTGAACGCATGGCGTCATAGTCCTGGTCAGAGAAGTTGAAGTGAATCAACCATTCCAAAACAACCTTGAAAAGGACTTTGTCATACAGGCGACCAAGCCAGTTGGTGGGCCGGGATGAGAAGAAGTAGGTTGCGCGGGTAAGCTCCTTCTCTACCGGAATTCCCCATCTGGTGTACATGTGGTTCCAATGGTTGTTACGCACCATACCGGGGAGGCGCTGGCCCTCCCAGTCTTCTGGATTGGTGTACTTGGTCCTACGATACCGCGTCTTTTCAATGGCTTCAAAGAACCAGGCCCAGAGCAGCCGCCAGCGGTGCTTTGGCCAGTAGCCGCCCACCCGGGGGTGGTAGAGCTGGTAGGGCCGCTTACTGCCAACGTCATAGTACTTTTCAGTGCTAGTGGAGCCAGTGCGTTCGCCCTCCCCCATGCGCTTAACCGACTTCTCATTGTTAATCTGCACACGGTACCCAATTGGCGTCCGCGGCCTGCCGCCGTTGCTGAATCTGAGCATCCGGGCAGAGTCCCGGTGCACGTAGAACATGTTGTGGGCGTCTCCGGTGTTCTCAAGCGCAATCATCCAGTTGCACTTCCAGTAGCGCACTGACCACTGAATCAGGGTAACGTCATCAAAGAACTCGGGGGGAATGTCTTCTTCAGGCGGGACGGCCTCACCCTCACCCATCCAGACAAAGACCATGCCTTTGAGGGTAATTGTGGGGAACTTCGTAGCCTTGAGCTGACCCACCATCTTTGAGTCTGGGCCTTCCGTGATGAACTCGACGCACTCACCGTCGCCGTCAAACGTTGCGCCGTGGTACGCGCAACTGAGGTAACCCTTCCAGAAGCAGTCTCCCCATGAGAGGTAGACGCCCCGGTGGGGGCAGTAGTCCCAGAGCGCTTGCACCTGTCCGTTTTTGTCACGGAAGAGCGTGAAGTCCACTCCTGCTATGCGAAGCCCGACCGGCTTCTTCCAACCCACGTCCTTGTCGGAGACTGCCGGGTACCAATACTCACGTAAACCAAGCGCGGGGATAAGGCTGCGGCGGTCATCAGGGTCGTTGGGCTGCACAAAATCGGGAGTGTCATTGCCCTGGTAACCCCGTGCGTACTGCTTCCAGCCGCCAGGATAGCCGCCACGTACTTTGCTTAATGCTTTGAGGAGACCCATAGAAACCTCCTATGACATGGGTTTTGCCAACGGACGCATGCCGTCAGCGACTCGCGTGGTCAATTATACGCTCAGAGCGGCGAATTGGTTACCCACTAGCAGCAGTCTGCATCTGAGGGGTCCCTGCGCTGTACACCTTGCGAAGGGTAGCGCCGCCAAGACTCAGCAACATCACAACCATAAAGGTCGTGCCCAAAATATAAAGGGCCATTTCTGGCCCTTTGGCATCTGCAAGAAAGCCGTTGCCCAGGTTGACCGCAGCCATGGTCCCACCAACGTTTATCTGGTTCAGACCGCTAATCCGCCCGCGCAGGGTGTCCGGTGACAAAGACTGCACCATGGAGTTGCTAATGGCCATGAACCCGGACTGTGACCCACCCATGACGGCCGCAGAGAGTACTGCAAGCGGCAGATTTGGTGCAAGCGCCAAGCCCAACAGTGAAACGCCGCTGATTACCCCCATGGCCAGCAACATACGGCCCTTGGCCCATTCTGTGCGGATGCCGGCAATAATAAGCACCGCCACCAGCGCGCCTGAGCCCACTCCCATCATGAGGTAGCTCACGCCAGCGCCGCCTGCATCAATCACGTCTCGTGAGTAAATGGGAAGTATTGATTCAAAAGACATGGTCAATGAGCAATGCAGCGCGATGAGTAGGAACAACATCCGCAAATCAGGGTTGCGGTAGACGTGGACTATGGCCTCGCCCATGCCCGCAGAGAGGCTTTGCCCCTTCTGGATACCGCCGCTGGAGCGGGTCCGGATGCCCAATACAAATATGAGGCCCACCACATAAAACATGGTTGCGCCCAAGAAGGCGTACCCAGGATTGGCAAGTAACATCAGCGGGACCAAAAGGCCCGGCCCTATAAGCCGGGTGCCATGGACGGTGGCGTAGTTCAAGGCCACAGCATTCATGAGGACTGGGCGTGGGATGAGGTTCGGCACCAGAGCTTGAGTGGCCGTCATCTGGAAGGTGCGGGCTGCGCCGTTCAGGGTGGAGAGCAGCATCAACTGCCACACCTGGATGTCGCCCATAAAGACCAAGACCGTCAGCGCTACGCCAAGGAGCATATTGGCGGCGTAGCTTCCAATCAGGACTGACCTTCGCGTAAACCGGTCAGCAAGGTACCCGGCAAAGGGAGGAACTACGAACCGAGGGGCCATGGCAGCAAAGGTGACAATGCCTACGCTGGCTGCAGAATCGGTGATATCCAGCACCAAAACGCCACGAGCGACGATGAGTCCCCAGTAGGAGGACGAACCACTCAGCGAGCCTATCCACACGAGTAGAAAGTCACGGTAGCGAAACGCGGTGATGTACCGGTCTATCCACGAAGTTTTGTCTGTTGGTCCTGCGTCCGCCATGGGCACCCCGCCCTGTTGGGCCGTTCAGCATACGAGGCGACTATAGTCGCCTCGCTTACCACGGGTCAACGAGTTTGCTCTACGCTTCTACAATCCCGTCAGGGTTATGGTTGGCGGCGGCGGCCACGTAGCCGGGCAACACAAGCTCTTGATACACCTTTTCCAGCATGTCCATGAGTATCTCAGGGTTGAGGTGAGAGCGGACGTAAGCACCAGTGCGCTTCTCCACCATGTCTATGATCTGGTGAATGTGCTCTGTGACTCCGCCTGTGCCCTCCAGTACGCCAATAATTTTCCCTTCATCATAGGCAATGGCGAATTCGCCCAGCGTGCCGGAACGGCCTCCGGCAAAGATGACCACATCACAGGTGCGGATGTTCTCAATCTCACGCCCCATCAGACCACTGCCCGTGTATATCAACGTATCGTACCCACGGGTTGGAGACTTGTATCGAGTCATGTGCTCTTCCAGGTTGAGCGCTGGTGAGATGCCCACGACAAAGCCTCCAGCCGCCTTGGCCCCCAAAACAGCGGCGTGTGTCATGCCCGGCGCAGCGCCAGTGACAAGGACGTACCCCCTACTGGCAATGGTGCGGCCCAGTTGGTCCAACCGCTTCAGCACTTCAGGGTCCATCTCTCCACCCGCAGAACCCATAATCCCAACCACCATGCGGGGAAACGGTGGAATGTCTGAATGTTCAGTGGACATGTCTGTGGTTCCTCTTTATCCATACCAAGCGCAGGTGATTGTTCCTACCCTTAGCGTATTTTGCGATGTGATGAGGGGACACCCCTCAAACTCCCCGGCATAGGGCTTGGCCCTCTGCACTCCGAAGAATGCTCATTCAGCCGCCTGGCCCTTTGATGTAAAGCAGGGATGCCGCAGTCTATTACCTATTATTTCCTATCTAATCTTAATCAAAACAAATGCTACCAAGTACTCATCCGCCTGGCAGGGCCGCCGCTGATGCCCACCGGTGAGCCGTCAACTCGCCAACAGGCCGCGCCCAACAGCAGGCCGGTGTCAGGGTCCACCTGCACGCCATTCATACCACCCGCCACCGTATCCACTACGGCAAGCTTATGGCCCATGGCCTCCAATTCACTCCGCACTGACTCAGGGATATCACCCTCCACCTCCGTGGTACGCCCGTCTGACCACACGCGTGGCGCCTCAACGGACTCCTGGAGGTCCATACCATGGTCTATCACGTTCAGAATGCCCTGGAACACGGCAGGGAATATGCGAGTGGCACCTGGGGTGCCCAGCGCAAATACGGGCTCACCGTCCTTCATGACTATGGTGGCTGCCGTTGCGGTGAGCATCCGTTTGCCGGGAGCGATTGAATTGGGACGGCCTGGGTGCGGGTCAAAGAGCGCCATGGTGTCGTTTATGAAGAGGCCGGTACCTGGCACGATGGCCTTGCCACCAAAGATATCGTTGATGGTCTGAGTCATGGTCACCACGCTACCGTCCGCCGCCATGACCGTGAGGTGGGTGGTGTGGCCGCTATCGCCGTCGTTCAGCACAGGCATGCCAGCCTGGAAGCTCTGTGCCGTGGACATACTGATCTCCCCTGCCCTGACCTTGCCGTAAGCCTTATCAATGAGCGCCTCCAGGGGAAACGGCACTTGCTCAGGGTCACCCAGGTACTTGGCCCTGTCAGCGAACATGAGCTTGAGGGTCTCAATGACCAGGTGGTAGTACTTGGCGCTATGGGGGCCAAGGCTGCCGACGTCAAATTGCTCCATGATGTTGAAACCAAGCTGGTTCAGCAGGCCGCCACCGCTGGAAGGCGGCGTGCCAAGAATTTCATAGCCACGGTAGGTGCCTCGTATGGGCTCGCGCACACGGACGTCATAGGCACGGAGGTCATCCATCGTCACGAGGCCACCGTTGCGTTCCATGGCGTCAACCAAGGCTTGCCCAATGTGCCCGCCGTAGAGAGCGTCAGGGCCTTCCGCAGCAAAGACCCTAAGCGTTGCCGCCAGGTCTTTGTTGATGATGAGGTCTCCCACCTCAGGCGGGCCGCCTCGTTTGAGGAAAACGGCGGCGGACTCAGGGAATTTGGCCAGGTGCTGTTCCATCACCTGTACCTGCTTCTGGAGGTAGGCGGAGGCGGGAAAGCCACTCTCTGCATAATGGATGGCTGGCGCAAGCACCTGCTCAATGGGCAGGCGGCCATGCTCTTTGTGCAACCGGAACCAGCCTTTGAGGTTTCCCGGCACCCCGCATGCTAGGTAACCCACGCGGTTCTTCAGGCCCATGGCTTCCATGGGTCCGGTGGCGTCGTCAGGCTCATACATGTCCGGTGTGGCGCGACCCGGCGCAGTGGCGTAGTTGTCGATGACCATGACCTCACCAGCCGCGTTCCGGGACATGATGTAGCCGCCGCCCAGAGGGCCGACCATCATGGGCTCTACGACCGTCAACGTGGCGATGGTAGCCACGGCCGCGTCAGCAACCGTGCCGCCGTATGCAAGCATGGTAGCGCCAGCCGCGGACGCCAGTGGATGGTTGGCCGAGACGACGCCCTGGGAAGCCAATACAGGTTGTTTATAGGTGTTTCGCTTTGGCATGAACCGTCTCCTCAGAAAAAAGTGCTATCAATCAGGCGCAGAGAGGACCACTCTCTCAGAATTGTCCCGTTAGGAGACGGGGTGGGGAAGGCGTTACAACTCTACAAAGCACCTTACTCCCCTTATACATGCAGACTGGGTGAGGAAAAATCCCTCACCCAGTCAAATAAGTTACAACGTTTATGTTACCCGGCCAAGCCGTTACGGCAGCGATACCTGTGGGTCCTGGAGGTAGTGGAAGAGTGGGCTGTCCGCAGGAAGTACCACGGTGGTCTGCGTTGACAGTATCTTCTTGTAGGCTTCCAGGCTCCGCAGGAAGGCAAAGAACTCTGGGTCCTGTCCCAATGCATCAGCCAAGATACTGATGGCCTGAGCTTCACCTTCACCACGGAGGGTACTGCTCTGCCTGTCAGCATCAGCTGAAATAATCTCAACACGACGGTCCACGTCAGCGGTGATGGTCCTGAATTCTTCCTCACCCTCGGCACGGAGACGGGTGGCCTGCACCAGTCGCTCCGAGCTCATGCGAGCGAAGACGTTCTCCTCTGTAACTTGCGGAAAGTCCGCCCGTTTGATGCGTACGTCCACTATCTCTATGCCAAAGTCCGCGTCTGAAGCCTGGACTCGCTCGTTAGCCCTCTCTTTGATTGCGAGAGTAATCGCCTCTCGAGTGGG
>CAVOAJ010000093.1:0-6769 GCA_963693605.1 Dehalococcoidia bacterium
TGGGACCGTGAGCAGCATCTGCTTCTGTATTTCAGCAAAAGGCACCAACAACAGGCGAGTGTCGTACTGGTATTCGGTCAGCAGTTCAGCTAACTCTTTTGCCTTGTCACGCGAACGTCCTTCTACCAAGGGGAAGCTGTGGAAGTGGACCAGCGTGGTCTGGCAGCCCCGGCGCATTACCCGCAACGCCGCCACCGGTGAGTCGATGCCGCCAGACATGAGCGTGACGACCCTCCCAGCCGTGCCGACGGGCAGGCCGCCAGCCCCCGCGAAGCCATCCGTGTAGATAAAGGCGCCGTTGGTAAGCACCTCCACGTGGATGTCCAACTCAGGGTGCGACAGGTTGACGCTTGCGCCGGTTGTTTCCCGTACGAGGTCTCCCAGGCGGATGTTCATCTCTTTAGAGGGTATGGGGAAGCGCTTGTCAGCCCGGTGCGCGGTGATGCGGAAGGTGTTGAAGCTCTGTTCACGGGTGATCTCAGTCACCATGTTAGCTATAGAGTCATAGTCATGAGGTACGCGGTGCGCCAGGGTGAACTTCACGGAACCAAATACCTGCGACAGTCGCTTCTGGACCAGTGGCCAGTCAGCCTCCGGCGTCAGGGTACAGCGGACCACCATGCGTTCATCCCAGACGCGCTGCACGCCAAGGCCAGCCGTGGCGCGGCGGACGTTATCCACTAGCGCACGGATGAAAACGGGCCGGTTCTTGCCCTTCAGCGCAATTTCATGGAACCGGATGATGACTTCCCTGGGCTCGTCCACTGGGCGCTCCTTCTGATAGTGCCTTCATGTTACACCAGCGGTGAACCTAATCAGGCGTGGCGTCTTCAATGACGACGGGCGCTTGTGGCGACTCGTTGACGTGAAGCTGGAACACGTCCGGGCGGGCGTAGTGCCCCACCACGTCAAAGTCGTACTTATAGCGCGTGATGTCATTCAGGTCGATGTCGGCAGTGAGGATGGTCTCGCCCTGGTAATCAGGGCCAGCCAGGATGTCGCCCGACGGGCTTACGATGCAACTCCCGCCCCGCGACAGCACCGCATTGGGGTCAGTGACGCCGTCAATGGGGTAGTCGTCAGGGTAGTCGGACCGCAGGGTGAACTGGTTGCACGACAGCACAAAGCAACCACCCTCTCTGGCTATGTGTTGCATGGTGGGTATCCAAGAATCGAGAGTGGAGGCTGTTGGTGCGCAGTAAAGTTGGATGCCCTTGGCGTACATGGCCGTACGCAGCAGCGGCATGTAGTTCTCCCAGCAGATGACCGCACCCATCTTGCCCAGTCCGGTGTCGTAGACGGGCATCGTGGAGCCGTCGCCAAAGCCCCACACCAGCCGCTCAGCAGCCGTGGGCATGAGCTTGCGGTGCTTTCCCAGGTACGCGCCGTCTGGGGCAAAGAAGAGCACTGTGCAGTAGAGCGTGCCGCCATCGCGTTCAATGACGCCCACCACCAGCGTCAGCTTGTTTTTGCGAGCCACCTTGCCTATGAAGTCCACGTCCGGCCCCGGCACGTCGATGGCCGAGTCGTGATAGCGCTTGAACCAATCACGGCCCTCCGGTGTGCGCCAGCCAACGCGTGCGCCGAAGTCCAGGCCGCGAGGGTAGGCCGATACGAACGCTTCAGGGAAAACGACCAGCTTTGCTCCGGTCTTGGCTGCGTCAGCGGCAAGACCACGCAACTTCTCTAGGGTGCGTGGCGTGTCGAAGGAGACGGGCGCGGCTTGGACGACTGCTGCGGTAAATGTGGACATGCCGTGATTTTCCCACGTCCGTTGGGCGATAGCAACGATAGGTTAATAGGCTAGGAGTCGTCGCACCTCGGCCTCAAGCTTGTCCCTGCCGGGGTAGCTGTATTTCTCCAGGGGTGGAATGTAAGGGAAGAGGGGTATGTCAGGCGCCGCAAAACGAGAGACGGGCGCGTCCAGGTCTTCAAAGGCTTCACTGGCAATGATGGCCGCTATCTCCGCGCCCACGCCGCCGGTGAGCTTGTCCTCATGCGCCACCAGCACCCGGCTGGCCTTACGGGCCGAGGCTAGCATGGCGTCACGGTCCAGAGGCGCGAGCGTCCGCAGATCCAGCACTTCTATGCTGATGCCCTCAGCAGCCAGCGTCTCCGCAACCGCCAGCGCGTGGTTGACCATCATGCCGTAGGTCACGACGGTGAGATCGCTTCCTT
Source organism: Dehalococcoidia bacterium (assembly GCA_963693605.1). Lineage (GTDB taxonomy): Bacteria > Chloroflexota > Dehalococcoidia > Lucifugimonadales > Australimonadaceae > JAQBVZ01. The sequence goes on from CAVOAJ010000093.1 coordinate 2,179, forward strand.
CTCTGGCGACGTTGGCCTTGCCGATGGGCACCACGTAGTCATCTTCAGGGACGTCACCGTGGAGCGCAAAGTAGGCAGCCTTATGCTCAAAGAACAATACGGGATTGGGGTCACGTATCGCCGCCTTCAACAACCCTTTGGCGTCGTGCGGGTTGGATGGGATGACCACTTTGAGGCCAGCCACCCGTGTGAAGAAAGCCTCGACGCTCTGGGAGTGCCACAAGCCGCCGTGCACGGGGCCGCCAAAGGGCGCGCGGATGACCATGGGAACCCACAACTCACCGTTGGTCCGGTAGCAGAGCGTTGCGGCCTCCGCCGTTATCTGTTCCATGGCTCCAAAGATGAAGTCAGCGAACTGTATCTCCACCACAGGGATGAGGCCGTTGAGTGCCGCACCCACAGCCGCACCAACAATGCCGGACTCCGCCAGAGGCGTGTCCATCACGCGGTCATCACCAAAGCGGTCACGCAGGCCGTCCGTGGCGCGGAACACGCCGCCAAAGCCCACGTCCTCACCCATGACCACAACCCGCGGGTCACGTGCCATCTCATCACTGAGGGCCTCACGTATGGCTTCAACAAAACGCCGGTCACGCATGGCTAACCCCACCTAACGACGTTGGCGTTCCGTCCATCTCCGGCGCGTACACGTGGCCGAGCGCTGATTCCGGCTCCGGCAACGGGCGTGACTCCGCCCACGCTATCGCCTCATCCACCTCAGTCTGACACTCAGCCCATATGCGAGTGTCGGTTGCTTCGTCCAGCACCCTGTCTTGCAGCAGCGTTTGCTTGAACGTGAGCAGAGGGTCGCGGAGGCGCGCTGCTTCCAGCGTGGCCTCATCACGGTAGCGAGAGTCGTCATCCGAGGTGGAATGCGGCATCAGGCGTACCGTTGTTGCTTCAATGAGGGTTGGGCCTTCACCGCGCCTGGCCCTTGCGACGGCCTCAGCGGTCGCGGTGTAGACCTGCACCGGGTCCGTTCCGTCCACTTGCACGCCGGGGAACCCGTAGGCAGCAGCGCGCATGGCTATCGAGTCACCGGCATACTGCTTTTTGGTGGGCGTCGATATGGCGAGACTGTTGTTCACACATATAAAGACCACAGGCAGACGGAACACGCCTGCCATGTTCAATCCTTCATGGAAGTCACCCTTGCTGGCAGCGCCGTCACCGAAAAAGCAGAGCGTCACCTCGTCATGCTGGAGACGCTTGGATGCCAGGGCAACGCCTGCGGCTTGCGGGATTTGCGTTCCCGCAGGGCTGGAGTGGCTGATAATTTTGAGACGCATGGAATGGAAGTGGAGGGGCATGCTCCGGCCGCCGCTGCTGGGGTCATCAGCCCGGGCCAAGACGCCAAGCATCACCTCTCGTGGCGTCATGCCCAACGTGAGAACCGCGCCCAGGTCTCGTGCGTAGGCCAGACAGATATCAATGCCAGGTCGGAGCGCATAGGCCGCGCCCACGCCAGTTGCCTCGGAGCCATTGGAAGGCATGGTGAAGTGAGACTTTCCCTGCCTTGTGAGCAGCCAGGCGCGCTGGGATGTCACCCTGGTCAGCACCATGGAGCGATAGACCTCCATGAGTTGGTGGTGGGTAAGGGCTGTTCCCTCTGGCCGTAGAGTAGTGTCGCTCAACTGTGACTCCCTGTCCTGAACGCTAGCGGGGGCCGGTCAGGTCTGCTACTTTCGGCTTCACCAAGCGCTCGAAGTCGGCGAACTTCATAGACAGCGTGTCGGTGGGCGTGCCGGTCTGCATCACAATGCGGTCATCCTCCGTCAACTTGTCGTCCACGTACACCGGCAGATTGTACAGGTTGCCAAAGGGCGGCATAGCGCCTACCTCAGAGTCGGGGAACGCTCCCCCAAACTCCTCCTCCTTGGCCAGCCTGACCTCCTTGGCGTGGAGCACGTTCTGGGCCTTCATGAAATTCACGTGAGCCGGTGCAGGCACGGCCAGCATGACCAGGTTGCCGTCGGCCATGACCATGACCACCTTTACCACCATCTTGCCGGGGACGTGTTCACTGGCCGCTATCTCCTGAGCGGTGTAGGCGATGGGGTGGTGCTGGGTCAGGAACGATGTGTGGTTCTCTCGAAAATAGGTCTCCAGATGCTGCTTGCACTTCATGCTGGTACCTCCTGTAGGGATAAATCATATCTCAAGGCTTATGCTTCCGCCTTGCGAGTCTAGGCTACGACTGCCCAGTGAAGCCTTCGTGAAGGGTGCTGGCTGGAGTGTGCACGTCATGTGAAAATCCAAACAGGATGAGTGGAAAATCAGCCCTCTTTGCCTGCTATAATGCCTCCGCTTTTGGAGCCCCATTTGGAACCTGAAGAACGGCCAAAGGCACGGAGAAACAATGGCGCAGGCATCCACCTCCGGCGGCACGCTGGACTTCCCCCAAGGCCTCAACGGCGAGTCCCTTCTGGACATCTATGCCACCATGGTGCTGGTACGCACCCTGGATGAGCGCGTGTGGATGTTGAACCGACAGGGCAAGGCGGCCATTGTTGCCTCCGCCCAGGGCCATGAGGCGGCGCAGCTTGGCAGCGTATGGGCGTTGAAGGACCACACCCCAGACTACTTCTGCTTCACGTACTACCGGAACCTGGCGGTCCACCTAGCCCAAGGGTTGAGCCCCACTGAAATCATGTCGGGCTTCCTGGCAAAGGTTGGCGAACCCCTGAGTTCTGCGCGTCAGTTCCCTCTGCACGGTGCGGACCTGTCGCGCAAGATCATCAACCTTTCAAACGTGGTTGGCACCCACGTACCACATGCTGTGGGCTGGGCCTTGGCTGCGAAAATGCGCGGCGAGCCCACGGTGGTGGCTGCGTACTTTGGCGACGGCGCCACGAGCCAGGGAGACATCCACGAGTCGATGAACTTTGCGGCTATTCATAAGCTGCCAGTGCTTTTCCTTGTTGAGAACAACCACTATGCCATCTCCGTGCCGCAGAGCAGCCAGATGGCCGTGGCCAACGTGGCTGACCGGGCCGCCGCCTATGGCATGCCGGGTGTCACTGTGGACGGCACGGATGTATTGGCGGTGTACGAGGCCACGGCTGAAGCAGCAAAGCGTGCTGTTGCAGGCGATGGGCCTACGCTGGTGGAGTACGACGTGGAGCGCTATCTACCCCACACCAGTGACGACGACGATTCGACCTACCGCACAAAGGAACAGCTTGAGGAGGGTCGGAAACGGGACCCGTTGCTGAAGCTCCAACGGCTGCTCACTCAAGAGGGGCTGCTGACGGAGGAGCGTGACGCTGAATATCGAGCCGTCGCCAAGCGTGAGATAGACGCCGCCACGGATGCGTCGGAGGCTGCGCCGTACCCGGAAACGGATAGTTTCTTTGAACACGTCTACGCCAATGGGAGTGGTTCCTAAATGGCTATAGTCACCATCATAGAAGCGGTCAACCAGGCGCTGGCTGAGGAGCTGCGTCGCGATCCCAACGTCTTCATTTTGGGTGAGGACGTGGGCAAACGGGGCGGCGTTTTCCGCGCCACGCAGGGTTTCATTGAAGAATTTGGCGAACAGCGCATCATCGACACGCCGTTGGCGGAGTCGAGCATCGCTGGAATCGCCATGGGGGCCGCCATGCATGGCATGCGCCCCATAGCCGAGATACAGTTTGCTGATTTCATATGGCCCGCCATGAACCAAATCGTTGGTGAGGCGGCCCGCGTTCGTTATGGCACCGACGGTAAGTTGGGCGTGCCAATGGTGGTGCGATCTCCCTACGGCGGGCAGGTGCGTGGTGGGCTGTTCCATTCGCAGAGTGTGGAGGCGTACTTTGTCCACACTCCGGGCCTCAAGGTAGTCGCGCCGTCGACTCCCTACGACGTAAAGGGTTTGCTGAAGGCGGCCGTCCGTGATGACGACCCTGTGATTTTCTTAGAGCACAAACGCACCTATCGCTCCGTACGCGGTGAGGTGCCGGACGAGGACTACACGCTGCCGATAGGTGTGGCTGACGTGAAGCGTGAGGGCACCGACGTGACGATTGTGACCTATGGCCTCACGGTGCACTACTCCCTGCAGGCCGCTGAGACACTGGCGGGGGAGGGGGCATCGGTGGAGGTGGTGGACCTGCGTACGCTGAGGCCGCTGGACATGGAGACGGTGCTGGCGTCGGTGAAGAAGACCAGCCGCGCATTGATAGTCCACGAGGACAATCTGAGCTTTGGCGTTGGCGCTGAGGTGAGCGCTCGCATCATGGAAGGTGCCTTTGCTGATCTGGACGCGCCGGTGATGCGCTGCACAGGCCCGGACGTGCCAGCCATGCCCTTTGCGCCCACGCTGGAGGCCGTGTTCATGCCCACGGCTGACAAGATAGCGGCGTCACTGCGAACGCTGCTGGAATACTAGCCGGTAGCACCGGCTGGCGAATGCGGGTCCCAATGGCTGGGTGACGGCGTGGCGTGTCCAAATCCACGCCGGAACGTTGATTAGACGTGGTGGGAGGTGTTGTCCGATGGCTACACTCAAGTCTGTCCAACTACGCGTGTTCAAAATTGAAGGATTTAATGTCGTTGTACGGCACCGGTACACTGGACGGAACGCCAGAGACGACATGAAAAACATCAA
>CAVOAJ010000094.1:0-6730 GCA_963693605.1 Dehalococcoidia bacterium
AACGTGGGCCTTCTATGCCGCCCTCATTGGCATGACAGCCGCTGGCCTGACCTACCTGGGCGTACTGAGCCAGATATTCCCCCACCTGACCAATGAAGGGGTGAGCATCAACCAGGCAGCCTTCGTAATATCCGCCGTAGGCTTATTTGGCATGGGGGGCAAGCTGCTCTTTGGCTACCTTGGTGACCGGGTACCCGTACGCTACCTGGCATTGATTGGGCTGCTCCTGGAGAGCATCGCTGTAATCGCTCTCATGTACGCAGCAAACCCCGTCTTCATGTGGATATTCGTGGTGCTGTACGGCCTCTCCTTTGGGGGGTTTGGCATGCTCTTCGCCGTCATCATCCGCAACACCTTTGGCATACGGGCCTTTGGCACCATCTTTGGGGTGGTCAATTTGATATCCATGGTCACCGCCATCGGTGCGCCGCTCCTTGCGGGGTATTCCTTCGATGCGACTGGCAGTTACCAGACAGCCTTCGTGGTCTTCGCGGTTATCTTCGCCATAGGCGGCATGATTATCTTCACCGCGCGGCCACCCAAACAAATGCGGGAGCAAACGCCATGACAAGCCACGCGGCCAGCCATCCTTACGACGATTGGGCCGACATCTACGACCGCGTCTACGCATACCTGAACTATGACACCCCGTTCTACGTCCAGCAGGCCGCCGCTAGCGATGGCCCCGTGCTGGAATTGGGTTGCGGCACCGGACGCGTCAGCATCGCCATGGCCAGGGCGGACGTGGCGGTTGTTGGCGTGGACATATCGCCTCGCATGGTGGAGGCAGCGACACGCAAAGCTGAGGCGGCCGGCGTATCAGACAACTGTCACTTCATGCAGGGGGATATGCGTACCGTTGCCTTGGACAGGAAGTTTTCGATGGTGGTCATGCCCTTCCGCTCCTTCCAATCCATGCTCACCGTGAAGGACCAGCTAACGACATTGGCCAACATCCGAAAGCACCTAGCGCCCAAGGGCGAACTGATTCTGGACATCGTGGCGCCAGACGTGCAACTCATCGCTGTCAGTGACCCAATGCCCTTCCACGTGCGAGACGTGCATCAGCCGGACACGGGCAACACCCTAGTGATATGGGGTCAGAACTCGTGGGACGGAACGACGCAGGTGAACTCGGTGCGGCTGATAATCGATGAATTGGACCCGCAGGGAGAGGCCGTCCGGCGACTCTACCGGGACTTCTCCATCCGGTACACCTTCCGCTATGAGATGGAGCACCTGCTGCACCGCGCTGGCTTCACTCCAGCCGCGCTCTACGGCGGGTTCGACGGTGAACCCCTGGAAGAGGACAGTGAAGACCAGATATGGATAGCCCGGCAGGGTAAATAGCTAAGCCTCACCCACGTAGACCGTCACCGCCTCCAGGTAGTGCAGGTCCACGCGCCTGAAGGCGTAGTGTTCACTCTCAGGGTCAACCAATTGCTCGATGGCCTCTGCGTCGTCGCGACTCAGCATCGAGCGACGTTCTTCGTTATCAACCCATCGGGCAAGCTGGCCTCGCATGTAAGCGGTCTGGTCGTCATTGAAAGGCGGAAGCATCTCCACCAGGAACGACTTGGCGGTCACGTTGGAGAACCCAGCCTCCCGTAGCGTCTGCGTCCACCCGTAGGGGTGGGGCACCATGCCCTCACCGGAGCGCACGTGAGTGGTGAACCAGTCCTGAAAGAGAGCCTGAAGCCGGTCTTCCAGCCCTGGCTTGCCCACGCCGGGGTCCGCTGGCAGAAACCTGGACGGCAACCCACCTTCCCGCAACGCCAGGCGATGCCTTGGCTTCAGCAAACGCCAAAGCTCCCGAAGGCCAGCCACTTGGTCTGGCAGGTGGTGGATGGTGCGGCTGGTCCACACCAGGTCAAACTCCGTGTCTCCCAGCGGCACGTCCGTGATATCGCCAATCTGCAATGAGACTCGCCCCGCGAGCGGGCTCCCTTCCAATCGCTGGCGTACCGACTCCAGTAGCTCCGCTGACATATCCAGCGCAGTTACGGAACCGCTGTCGCCCACAGCGGAGGCCAGAAGTTCCGTGAAGATGCCTGTGCCGCTGCCAGCGTCCAGCACCTTGGCGCCCGGCTGTACGTCCAACCAGTTAATGATCTCTTCATACACGGGACGGTAGAAAGCGTCGGAGCGGTGCAGACTATTGGCGTTGTAGCCGCCATGGTCGTGGCCCTGTCCGTGTTCTGCATGCCCATGCGCCTCATGAGAATGTTCATGACCATGCGCCTCGTGGTCATGCTCTTGATGGTTATGTGTGGCCATGATGTCCTCCGGCAGGGAATTGCCTCAAGTCTACTCCGGCGGCCAGGCACTGCACCATTGTCCGCTATACAGCTTGCCTATGGAGGCTTACCATAGCTATAACGCCCTGACGGATATGACAGTGAAACGTTGCATAGAGAAGGGGAGCCTGCCGGACAGGCATTGCTCCAAGGCATGATAGGCCCCAACCCATGACAACAGTCGACACCAACATACCCTTCAAAGTCGTCTCTGATTATGAGCCGCGTGGTGACCAACCCGCCGCCATAGCAAAGCTGGCAGAAGGCATCAGCAAAGGGTTGCACCACCAGACGCTGTTGGGCGTCACCGGCAGCGGCAAGACTTACACCATGGCCAAAGTGGCGGAGTTGGTGCAGAAGCCCACGCTGGTCATTGCTCCCAACAAGACGCTGGCAGCCCAGCTTGCCGCTGAGTTCAGGGATCTCTTCCCGCAGAACGCTGTAGAGTACTTTGTCTCTTACTACGATTACTACCAGCCAGAGGCCTACGTACCCCGAACAGACACCTACATTGAGAAAGAATCCGACATCAATGATGAGATTGATAAGCTGCGGCATGCGGCCACCCGTGCGCTGATGACCCGCCGTGACGTGCTCATCGTCGCCTCCGTCTCCTGCATCTACGGCCTTGGCGCGCCTGAAGAGTACTACAACTTCGTGGAGCGCATCACACGAGGGGAGCACAAGAGTCGCAACCGCCTCGTGCGCAGGCTCATTGAGATGCAGTACGAGCGTAACGACTACGACCTGGCCCGTGCCCGTTTCCGCATCCGTGGCGACATTCTGGAAATCCAACCGTCCTATGAGGACGTGGCGGTGCGCATTGAGTTCTTTGGCGACGAGGTGGAGCGCATCGTGGAGGTGGACCCCCTCACCGGTGAGTTGCTGACCAACCGTGAGCAGATAGATATCTACCCGGCCAAGCACTTCGTCACCTCCAAAGACAAGATGGTGGAAGGCGTTCAGGAGATTGAGGAGCAACTTGAGCAGCGGCTGGAGGAGTTCCGCGCTGAAGGCAAGGTACTGGAGGCGCAACGGCTAGAGCACCGCACCCGGTATGACCTTGAGATGCTGCGAGAGACTGGCTACTGCTCAGGAATCGAGAACTACTCACAGCCACTGGGTCGTCGTCCGCGAGAGAGCGCGCCATGGACGCTCATAGATTACTTCCCTGATGACTACCTGCTGTTTATTGATGAGTCCCACCTCACCATTCCGCAGATAGGCGGCATGTTCCACGGTGAGATGTCTCGCAAGGACATGCTCATTAACTACGGATTCCGGCTGCCGTCATCACGCGATAACCGCCCGCTGAACTTTGGTGAGTTTGAGCACAGGGTGAACCAGGCTATCTACGTGTCAGCCACGCCCTCCAAGTATGAGTTTGCGCATGAGGAGCAGCGGGTGGAGCAGGTCATACGGCCCACGGGCCTCATAGACCCCACCATTGAGATAAAGCCTACCAAGGGCCAGATAGACGATCTGCTGACTGAGATACAGAAGCGAGTTGCCAAGCATGAGCGTTGTTTGATCACAACCCTCACCAAACGCATGGCTGAAGAGTTGGCGGACTACCTCCGTGAAATGAACGTGAAGGTCCACTACCTGCACTCGGAACTCGACACCCTCAAGCGCATGGACATCCTTCGCGACCTGCGGCTGGGCGTATACGACGTAGTTGTGGGCATCAACCTTCTCAGAGAGGGCTTGGACCTGCCTGAGGTGAGCCTGGTGGCCATTTTGGACGCTGACAAAGAGGGGTATCTGCGGTCGACGCCGTCACTGGTGCAGACAGCGGGCAGAGCGGCACGCCACATTGAAGGCCACGTCATCCTCTACGCGGACCGCCAGACGGACTCCATGAAGCGGATGATGGAAGAAACGGAGCGTCGCAGAGAGGTGCAGACCGCCTACAATCAGAAGCACGGCATCACGCCCCAGGGCATACAGAAGGCCGTGCGTGACATCACAGACCGTATGCGGATGGTGGCGGAGCCCCAAGCAACCTATGAAGTGCATCGTCAGCTCTCCAAGGATGACCTGGCACGAGTGGTTAAGGACTTGGAAGCCCAGATGAAGGAGTCTGCCCACCAGCTTGAGTTTGAACGGGCGGCCCTATTACGAGATGAAATCAGAGAGCTCAAGGGGCTCATGGTCACGCAAGAAGTTGTTGAACTCGGTACACGAGGAGAAAGAATCCATGATAAGAACAAGAAGTAACGCCGCACGCCAGGCCAAGCGTCTGTTGATGCCCTTTGTGGGGCTATTTGCAGGGCTTGTGCTCGTTTCTGCATGCCAGGTCATTGAGCCCGGTGATCCCGCCCTGCCTAACGGATTTCTTGACGCAGGCATACCGGACGTGGAGCTCGGCGTCTACATGTATGCGGGCCCCGGCTATGAAATCACGATACCGGTGACAGTGCTTGTCGACGGCGTAGAGGTTATCGACGAAGTGACCGGCACAAGAGTCATCGCCGCAACTCACACAGACCTTGAGTCCATTGGCGCGCGGGTGGACTTCAGCGGCGCTGCGACCGCTGAACGGGTGCTGCAGGTCTTCGAGCAGCAGGCGGCAACGTCCGGCACCACCCTTCCATGGCTCTACAGAGATGGCCTGAGCATCGCGGTGGTGGAGGGTGACTCGCCATGGGCCGTGCAGATGCAGGAGGCCTTCACCTCCAACGCCACCGTGAACTTCCAGGACGCATACCCGGACACCTGGGAGGTCATGCGTCTCTTGCCTGAAGACCCGCCCGCGCCAGCCGTGGCAGCGGGCTTTGTCCGTAACGTCAGTGACTTGATTGAAGGCATCCTCACTAAGCAAGATATCTCCGCTCCGGGCCTGAACAGCGCGCTGGACTTGGTGCGCGTGGAGCACGTGGCCTTTGCCGCCTACGCCAATGACCTCGACAGCCTGCCCACGAACATCACTGACCTAGACCTGCAACAGGCCAACATGGGCGTGATTGCTGTGGCAAAGGCGGGCTACCCCGGCCCCATCATCAACGTGATGCTGAACACCTTTGCCAGCCGGGCGGGGCTGGAGGACATCACCATAGGTGGGGAGGAAGCGCGCTACCGCAACTTGGACAACAAAGCGCACCTCATCCTGAAGAACTTTGGCGGCGTACTGTACTTTGCCCTCTCCCCCACCAGGGAGGGCGCGGAGCAGCTCATGCAGTCCGTGATCGACAGCGCATCGTAGGCGCTATTAGCGGGTCTCGCTAGTCCTAGCAACCAGTAGGGGCGCACAGTCGTGCGCCCCTACTTAGTCTCATTCAAATGTGCGTTACTCAATTGCACCACTCAGATTTATGTTAGAGCAGGTTCTGCTGATGAGCTACTCCCGACCGCTGCCGTGGAGTTCCACTCTCCCCTATCGCTATCGCCAACTTGAAAGGCCCCGCATACGCAGGGCCTTGTGGTGTTCACGGTAGATATGCATGAGCCTAACTTGGGAATCGACTGCCATGAAAGCAAGCGTCAGTTGAGCAACGAAGGCCAATTATCCCACTAGCCTCGCGGGCCATTTTCAGCTACCCGCATCCCGTGGCTGGCTCCTCCTTGCAGGAGCACCTTGAGAACCAGTCACATTGCCGGAACTGTCCATGACCGCCTCGGTGTAAGCCTTCACAATATCCCTGCGGCCAAGTACGCCAAGAACCTTGGCTTCACTGCCCCGGGTGACGACTGGAATTCGGCCTACGTCCATGCCACCGAGCTGTGCCAGGGCGTCATGCACAGATTGGTCTGGCCACGCCGTCACCACATCATGCGTACAGATATCTTCGACTTTGGTGCCTGGAGCGCCATTGGCCCGCGCAAGGTCGGAGAGTACTACCACGCCCACAAGCTGCAGGTCAGCGTCCACTACAGGAAAGCCGGTCCGCCCCGTGCTTGAAAACAGCTCGGTCAACTCTTCAATTGTTGCGTCGTTTCGTACCGAGGGATGAGTTGTGTCCATCACGTGCTGCACAGCCACGTTTTCAAGCACCTGCGGCACTTCTTCTTCCGCCAGCCTCACTCCCCGCCGGACGAGTTTGATAGTGTAGATGGTCTCTCTGCGCAGCAATTTTGAAACCACAGTGCTTACCATCACGGCCAGCATGAGTGGGAGGATGCTTTCGTAATCGCGAGTCATTTCAAACAAGATGACAATGGCTGTTAGGAACGGTTTCATTGAAAAAAAGTCACCCCCTTTTTTAGAGCGCTACCCCTACATAGACTGACGACGAACCCAACTATGCCCACGTTGGTTTGCTTCCTCAAAATAAATGTTGACAATTTAGGTCACCTTTACCTACAATTCACGTATTAGACCAGCGTTTTTAGGGTGACAAACCATGACCACGGCCAAGATTGAAGTGGACGCAGTCCGCGAAGCACTGAAGGAAGTCTTTGACCCTGAGATTCCCATCAACGTGGTGGATCTC
>CAVOAJ010000095.1:0-6718 GCA_963693605.1 Dehalococcoidia bacterium
TAACGCCGTATGTGGACATAGAGACCATAGACCTAGACGCCCTCACCAAGTTCGTGAACAAGTGCTACGTTGAGGCGGGAATCAACCCTCAAGACATCAACACCGGCGCCGTAATTTCCACGGGAGAGGCCGTGAGGAAGAAGAATGCGGAGGCAATTGTCCGACTCTTCTCTTCAGAGGGTGGCAGGTTTGTTTGCGCTACTGCTGGCCCGCACCTGGAGGGTGTGTTGGCAGCCCATGGCTCAGGGGCGGTGGAGGCCTCCAAGCAATTGAAGGGCCGCACCGTCATGAACGTAGACATGGGTGGCGGCACGTCCAAGATCACCATCATTCAAGATGGTGAGGTGATAGAGACCGGCGCTATCAACGTCGGCGCCCGGCTGGTGGCCTGGGACACGGACGGCAAGCTGGAGCGGATTGAAGCGGCCGGACGTCGCTTTGCTCAGACGGCTGGATTTGACATCGAAAACGGTCAGGTGCTCACGGAGGACCAGCGCTCCGCGCTAGCTAAAGCTCAAGCGGACGTACTCTTTGAATTCATAAACAGAGGTGAGCTCTCTCCTCTGGCCACGGAATTGATGGTTACAAACGCCCTTACCTACAAAGGTAAAGTGGACCGGCTCGTCTTCTCGGGCGGCGTTAGTGAGTATGTCTACCACCGGGAGTCCACAGAGTATGGTGATCTGGGGCCGTTACTAGGCCAAGAGGTGCGTGACCGCCTGCCCGCGCTTGGTATTCCACTGAGGGAGGCCACTGAGTACATCAGGGCCACGGTGGTAGGAGCCTCCCAGTACACCATCCAGCTTTCCAGTAGCACCATCTACGTCTCCCAGCCGGACATATTGCCTATTTTTGACCGACAGGTAGTTGTGCCGCATCTGGAAGGCGAGGAGCACACCGCCGCGTCAGTGGCACAGGCCATCCATGATGCCCTGGCGCGCGCTGACCTTCTGGACATTGAAATACCCCGGCCAATTGCGTTGTTCTTCCGTTGGCCTGGTGCGGTCAGCTACAACAGCCTGCACGCTCTTGCTGAAGGCATAGCGCAGGGTATGAGCACGCGTGCTGATGATCCCGTGGTGTTGGTGTTCGACACGGATATTGGCGGGATTGTGGGCGCCATTCTCAAGGAAGAGTTAAAGCTCAAAGCAGAGGTGGTTGCCACTGATGAGATTCAGGTGGGAGACCTGGACTTCATTGATATTGGGCAGACTATAGGCAACCGTCAGGCGGTGCCAGTGGTGGTCAAGTCTCTCATCTTTGGCTAAAGCGCTGTATCTGGAATAACAAACAGGCCCGCGAACAACTTCGCGGGCCTGTTTTATAAACGTCACTGATTTGCGTTGTTATTCCAAGCGCCGGATAACCGCCACTACTCTGCCCTTAATCTCAATGTTGCCTGCTGGCACAATGATGGGCTCCATCTGGGAGTTGGCCGGTTGAAGTCGTACGTTCGCTCCCTCGTGGTAGATGCGCTTGAGAGTGGCCTCCTGCTCCTCTATGAGCCAGGCAGCCACCATGTCTCCGTTCCGTGCCTCAGTGGTAGGGCGGAGTATCACCACATCACCATCGTCAATGAGTGCGTCAATCATGGACAGCCCACGTACTCGTAGTGCGTAGAGGTCGCCAACTCCTCGTGTGTCGATGCCGTCTGGCGGGGTTACCGTCTCCAGTGGGTCATGCCGTAGCGCCTCATCAGCTGCGGGTAAAGGTGAGCCCGCTGCGATGTAGCCGATGACAGGCACGCTGGGCATTGACGTGCGGCTTGGAGTGCTGCCGTCAAGCACCTCCAACCCACGGGAGACCTCAGGGTCTCTATGGATGAACCCCTCACGTTGGAGGATGTGTAGGTTGTAATGGACTACTGACGTTGAGCTGATCTCGCATGCCTGTTGAATGTCCCTAACAGAGGGGGGATAGGCGTGCTCGTCAATATAAGCATGGATGAAGTCCAGCATCTGCTGCTGTCGTGGAGATGTCTTATGCAACGGTCCGCTCCGAGCTTGAGAATTGAGTTGAGATTGGAACTAATGTTTCAAGGCAAGCCTACTGGGCGAAGCAGACTCCGTCAATAAGCGACTGTCATCGCCCCAAAAAAATAGAACGCCTCAGAAGAGGCGTTCTACCTAACGGTTACATGTGTCTGGACTAAGAGCCAGCGCTCGTGAGTTTGTTAAGGCGTTGGGCAAGGTGAGACTTGTGGCGTGCCGCGTTGTTGGGATGAATAATCCCTTTCCGTGCGGCTCTGTCCAAATTGATGATAGCTTGGGCCACTGCGGGCTTGGCCTGGTCTACGTCGCCTTGCTCCAGCAAACGTTGCGCTTGCTTTTCCATAGTCCGGGTGCTTGAGCGCACCCTTCGGTTGATTATCCGTTTGCGTTCCTGTACACGGGCTGTTTTCTCTGCGGGCACGAATGACCTCCTACCTAAACCGGGGACTTGATTATTTTAGATGCATAGTATGCGAAGCTCATTATAGCGCAGGCAACGGTGACCACGCCATGGGGGCCCATGAAGCATGACTGATTAATGGAGCTTGGAGATGTCTTCCACCTTGCTGCCAGGCGGATTTTTGCTGTTGGTCATCCGAAGGATATTGGAGACGCCGCGGATGCCCTCCACCCGTGAGAACAGACGGCTGACTTGCTCCATCCCCTGCACCTGTACGGTGAGGTAAATGGAAACAGTGGCGTCATCATGAACCTGCGTCACAACGGAGAGCATGTTAACGCCCTCAGTGGCCACAGCAACGGTCACGTCTCTGAGGAGTCCAACCCTGTCCCAGGCTTCAATACCAACACGTACGGGGTACAAATTTTTTGCATGGCCCCAGGAGACTTCCACCATGCGCTCACGGTCAGTAGAGTGGCGGATGTTGGGGCAATCTCCACGGTGGACCGTTACGCCCCGTGTCCGGGTTACGTAGCCAATAATCTGATCTCCGGGGAGTGGATGGCAGCATAGGCCCATGTGCGTAAGCAGGTCTCCCACGCCTAGTACTTCAATCCCCGTTGAAGACCCACTAAGAGAGACCTCTTCATGCTCTGCATCTTGGACCCCAGATATCTCTTGTAGAGCGGAGAGCCTGCCCGCGACCTGCGCTGTGCTAACGACTCCGCTTCCTAGAGATGCTAGGAAGTCGTCTGCCGAGTCCACGCGAAACAACCTAGCGACCTCAATTTCCTCAATGGTCACGTTCAGTCGCCGTAGTTCTTTCTTGAGTAAATCTTGGCCGCGCTGGATATTGGCGCCGCGCTCCTGGTGGCGGAACCATGAGCGGATGGCCTGCTTGGCGTTTGCAGTCTTTACATACCCCAAGTGGGAGTTCAGCCAGTCAAGACTTGGCCCACGGGCCACCTTGCTGGTCATGATCTCCACGGTATCGCCGTTGCGGAGCTGATAGTCCATCGTCATCAGTTTGCCGTTGACCTTTGCGCCAATATACCGGTGCCCCAGATCAGTGTGGATCCTATAAGCAAGGTCCAGGGGCGTTGACCCGCTGGGAAGCTCCTTGATATCTCCCTTCGGCGTATAGACAAAGACCTGGTCCTTGAAAATATCTGTCTTGACGGACTCCAAGAACTCTTCAGCCCCTGTAACGTCTCGTTGCCATTCCAGGAGCTGGCGAAGCCATGTCATCTTCTCGTCGAACTCCATGTCTTTGCGGGGAGTGCCGCCTTGCTTGTACTGCCAGTGAGCCGCAACACCAAGCTCCGCAATGTTATGCATCTGGTGGGTGCGTACCTGGATCTCCACCGGCATGTTATTGAGGCAGCGCACCGTGGTGTGCAGTGATTGGTACCGGTTCTCTTTGGGGTTGGCAATGTAGTCATCAAACTGGCCTGGCATTGGTCGCCAGAGGCCGTGCACTATACCCAAGACGCCGTAGCAGTCCTGCAGGTTATTCACCAGTACCCGTACAGCAAACAGGTCATAAATGTCGCTGAGCCGCTTTCCCTGGGCCGCGTAGTTCTGGGACTTTCGATAGATGCTGTAGATGTGCTTTGGCCTGCCCGTGACCTCTGCTTGAATATCCGCCTTGACCAGCTCTTGCCTCAGGACTTCCGTCACTTCCTGTATGTAACGCTCACGCTCCTGCCGTTTGGAGGACAACAGTTTGGAGATGGTCCTGTATTGATTGGGTTGGAGGTGGTGGAAGGAGAGGTCCTCCAACTGCCACTTCACCTCACCCATCCCTAGTCGGTGGGCCAGAGGCGCGTAGATTTCCAGTGTTTCTTGGGCAATGGCCACACGGCGCTCTGCTGGCATGGCGCCCAGCGTGCTCATGTTGTGGAGCCGATCAGCCAGCTTTATCAGCACCACGCGGATATCCTCCGCCATGGCCAGGAGCATCTTTCGGAGGCTTTCTGCCTGTGAACTGTCCGCACCCGGTTTGTAGGTGCCTCGGTCGTCGCCCGCCATCATGTCCAGTTTGGTTAACTTTGTTACGCCGTCCACCAGCCGCGCAACGTCAGCGCCGAAGCTTTGCTCCAGCTCCTGTACCGTCGCTCCGCAGTCTTCAATGACATCGTGCAGGAGCGCGGCTGCAATAGTGGCCGCGTCCAAATTGAGGTCCGCCAGATAGATGGCGGCGTTTACCGGGTGTTGAATGTAAGGTTCACCTGAGCGGCGGACCTGTCCAGCGTGGAGGTGATTGGCATACGCATAGGCGTCCTCGACCAGCCGCAGCTTCTCCTCTGGTAGATAAGCTCCTACCTTTTCCAGCAGCTGCTCTATGGAAACAGGCGCCTGGGCCATGTGCGCTCCATCGCGCAACGGGGAGGTGCGCGTAGGCTCAGTATACGCTCTTAGCTACGAACTGAGCAAAGGCGGGCCTACCCCTGCTAAACTATTCTCCCGTCGCAGACCTACCCGGAGGACCCATGTACCAAGCTCCACGAGGCACCGCTGACCTATTGCCGGACGTCCAACCTTACTGGAGCTTTGTCCGTTCTCAGGCTGAGTCTGTGGCCCGCTCCTTTGGCTATGGCCGCATTGACACTCCCATCTTTGAGGATACGGGCCTGTTTCTTCGTACGGTTGGAGAGGAAACGGACATTGTCCAAAAGGAGATGTACTCCTTCAAAGACCGCGGAGATCAAGATCTGACACTAAGACCAGAGGGCACCGCGCCGGTGTGCCGGGCTTATTTGGAGCAAGGCATGCGCAGCCTTGCCCAACCCGTGCGCCTCTTTTACACATGCCCCATGTTCCGGTATGACCGCCCCCAAGCTGGTCGCTACCGGCAGTTCCACCAGTTTGGCGTGGAGGCGATTGGTGATGGTGATGCGGCGGTGGACGTGGAGGTCATTCAACTGGCAATGGAAATGCTGGGCTCCTTGGGGCTGAGCGACCTTACGCTCGTGCTCAACAGCATTGGTGACGCCACGGACAGACCTGCATACCTCAACGCGCTACGTGATTACTTCAGCCCTCACTTGGATAAATTGGGCGCTGATGACCGACGACGGTTTGACACTAACCCGTTGCGGCTGCTCGACTCCAAAGACCCAGCCGTGCAGCCCCTTTTGGAGAATGCCCCTCGTAGCGTGGACCATCTGGGCGGACCCGCGCAGGAGCACTGGGAGCAACTCAAGGCCTATCTCAAAGACGTAGACGTTCCCTATCAGGAGGACCACCGGCTAGTGCGCGGACTGGACTACTACACAAGGACAGTGTTTGAGATACACCCTAACGTGGAGGGAGCTCAGAGCGCGATTTGTGCCGGTGGTCGGTATGACGGCCTCATTGAGCAGCTTGGTGGTCCTTCCACCCCTGGCATCGGCTTTGCGGCCGGCATTGAGCGGATGATACTTAATCTCCAACGGCAGGGTATTGAACCGCCGCCGGATAGACGTGCGCCGGTTGTCGTGGCATACCGGGGTGATTCGGCCAAATCCCGAGGGCTACAACTGACAGCAGCATTACGCTCTGAAGGACTCACGGTCATCCTGGCCCCAGAGCGGAGCCTCAAGGCTCAAATGAGGTACGCCTCCAGCGTTGGCGCTTCCCGTGTCTTGATTTTGGGTGAGGCTGAGCTAGCCAAGGATGTAGTGACGCTAAGAGACATGGCAGCGGGGGAACAACATGAAGTCCCTATAGCAGACGTGGGACGGCACATTGTAGGGACCTAGAAGCAAAACAGCCCACCGTGATTTCACGGTGGGCTGTTTTGCTTCTACTGTTTTGAGGAAGAGCGTTACGGGAACGTAATATTTTGCGAATACGGAGACCCTGCCGTAAGGAAGGTGGAAGTCTCATTTGCCTGCTTGGCCAACGCCCAAAACTCAATGGATCCTCCGCCATAAATGGATGTGGCCTGGACAGCCATGACGTAATTACCATTTTCATCTACCGGCGTGGAGTACCACAGGTCCGCTAGGCCAGGCTTTTTGAGTTTAAGGTAGACCCTTGTTTGGTCAGTAACCAATGCACCGCCAATACTTACAGTTCCATGATAGATGACAGGAAGTGCCGGAGGAGCGTTGGAGTCCACCGGCAGCCCTGAGTTGCCGGTGGCGGATATCTGGAGATATCCGGCCAGCAACCGTGGAGTGTTTTCCAGAAGGGCGTTGCTCGCTATTGCATAGACCTCGCCAACTTGGCCAAAGCCCAAGGCAATCGTATGCTCTTCCCTCATACGGAGGCCGGTGATCGCACCTGATGAGCTAACTAGCGCTCCGCCCTGAGTGCCTGCTTGTGCTTGGGTCTGTACGTG
>CAVOAJ010000096.1:0-6692 GCA_963693605.1 Dehalococcoidia bacterium
ACCAAGGAATGCGTTGGAGGCAAGGGATGGCCTATCTGCGATTAATTAATCTAAAAATTCACTAAGGTAGTATCTTTACTTGATCCTCGAGAGTTTTCTAAAAAATTCTTAATTATGCCCGAGTTGAATTCTCTTGAGAAGTACGTCAGCGATGCGTGATTTATCAAGCGAACTAGCTTCAATGAAAGCCATCACGGGTTGCCCATTTACTGAGCCAAAGGCAAACCGGGTCATTAAACCCGACGTTGCAATCCAGGCGTCAACCGGTGAGGTTCAAACGAGAATGCTGTTTATCAGTCTATAGACTGGCGTGGGGGGAGAGTAAAGTTGGCTGCCCTGCCTGGATTCGAACCAGGGTTAACGGATTCAAAGTCCGTTGTGCTACCGCTGCACCACAGGGCAATGCACGCTTACCATTCTAAGGGGGACTCCCTTACGGCTCAAGCGCTAAGGTACGTCAGCTATTGTAAAGCCGAGAAAGAAGTGGGCCGCCAGATGCGGTTCTCAACCTTGGCGGTCAACACGCCGTCCCGCTCTGACTCCGCCCGGGCCTTAACCCAGTCAGGGTCACTACCAAAGGCTTTCCACTTTTGTTCCATCTCCGCCGCGTCATTCCACGCCAGCATGTAATGGAGCTTCGTGCTATCACCAATGGCTTCAGTCCAGTAGCCCACCACGCGAAAGCCGTGCTTGGCAAATAGGGGGTCTGTGTGCTCCTTGAAGCGACTGACCATGGCCCCTATCTTGCCGGGCATGGCTTGGTATGTGCGCATCTCATATATCAACGTAACTCCTCCACGGTCCTAGTTTTCTTTACGGCAGAGGTGAAAATGCAGTGGGCCGCCAGACGCGGGTGCCCATCTTGGCCACCACCGTCCCATTCACATTGGAAGCCTCGATAGACCCTCGGAAGTCAGGGTCAGCCCGCAACGCATTCCACCGCTCCTCCATCTGGCTAGAGTCATCCCACGCCAGCATGTAATTAAACAGCGTGTTGTCGCCTATCGCCTCCGTCCAGTAGCCAACGGCACGGAAGCCATGCTTGGTAAAGAGCGCGTCCATATGGTCACGGAACAACGCCTGAAGCGTGGTCACCTTGCCAGGCATGGCCTCATAGACGCGCATTTCATAAATCAACCGAGGCCTCCCACTAAAGCTACTGCCAGCACAAAGCGCAGCGATTGTATCAGCCGCCACTGGCCTCCGTAAGCCTGACCACCTCCACCACTATCCCCTCCTGCAACTCCAACTCTTGGGCCAAACCAGCGTTGACCTCCAGCACATAGCGTACCGGCACCGGGGGGCGGTATCGCGGAAGCTCTGCGTCGGGAGTCCCGGCCTCCGGGACTTCTGCGTTGTGCGTTACATGAACAACCTGGAAGCTCTCGTCCAGCCAGAGCATATCCAATGGAAAGTGCATGTTTTTCATCCAAAACGACGCCACGCCCGTGGACTCCCTGTCGAACCACATACCCCAGTCGCATGGCATGGATGGCTGGTCGGACAACCCTTGCACTCGCGTTGCCTGCGTTTCCGCAATCCATATGTTAAATGTATCGGCGGCTAGCGTGACAACGCCCCTGGGCAGCGATGCTAACGACGGGTTCTCCGGTGGAGACGCTGCAACCGTTGGTGTAGCTGTGGGCGCAAGCGTTGCTGTGGGCGTTGGCGTGGGAGCGGCGCAAGCAACCGTCAGCATGACGACGGCAATGGCGACTGCATAGCGGGTGATAGCTAGGATAGACACGGGTGTGTAATGCCCTACGGCGTCTCTGGGGATGGCTCATCCCCCTGCCAGAGGGAAGGCTGAAGACCTTGCCTCGGACCGGGAAACGCAACGCCCATGTGCTCATAGGCACGACGTGTGGCAATCCGGCCACGGGGCGTTCTGCTCAGGAAGCCAAGCTGCATCAGGAACGGTTCGTACACATCCATGATGGTATCTGCTTCCTCGCTTATGGAAGCCGCAAGCGTCTCCAGACCCACGGGGCCACCGTCAAATTTATCTACGATGGCCCGGAGCAGCCGGTGGTCAACCTCATCCAGCCCTAGCTGGTCCACGGTCATGAGCTCCAACGCCTTCAGCGCCATCTCACCCGTCACTCTGCCGTCACCCATGACCTGTGCAAAGTCTCGTACGCGACGCAGAAGGCGGTTGGCGACTCGCGGCGTGCCTCTGGCGCGCTTTGCTATCTCCTTTGCGCCATCAACGTCCACCTCTAATCCCAAGATGTCAGCAGATCGTTGCACTATGGACTCCATAGCCAGTTCATCATAGAAGTCCAGCCGGTACACGGAACCGAAACGGTCTCGGAGAGGAGCGCTGAGCATGGCATAACGAGTGGTGGCTCCCACCAAGGTAAAGGGCGCCACCTTCAATGACAGGTTCTGAGCTTGGAGCCCTTTGCCCACCATCCAAGAGAGAGAATAGTCCTCCATGGCGGAGTACATAAGCTCCTCAATGGCGCGTCCAAGACGATGAATTTCATCCACAAAAAGGATGTCACCTGGCTGTAGCTGGGTGAGCAGAGACGCCATGTCCCCCGTACGCTCCACGGCAGGGCCTGATGTAACGCGGACGCTCACGCCCATCTCACTGGCAATGATGTACGCAAGCGTGGTCTTGCCAAGACCCGGCGGGCCATACAGCAGGACGTGGTCCAGAGGTTCACCACGGCCTTTGGCAGCCGTCATGGCAATACGAAGGTTTTCCTTGACCCTATCCTGGCCTACGTAATCAGCCAGGCGTTGAGGACGAAGGCCTCGTTCTACTGTGAGGTCTTCGTCGTGAGGTATTCCTGAAACAAGGCGGTTAGCCATAAAAAGAAGCCCGTGTGCGTCTTGAATACGATATACATTGTAGCCCCGACACGGGCGAGACGCGACCCTGCGATGGCGAGGTATTACGTTATTTGATAGCAATACGAGGCCCAGCAAGCGTAGAATCGCCCCGCAATGAGTACGCAACCAGAAGCGCAGGTTAAAGAAAAGCTACCCCTGAGGACATGGGTCATCCTGGGCGCTGTATCCATGGGCAGCTTCACGCTGACCTCCGTTTTCTCCATGATGACCATTGCTATCCCTGCTGTGGCAGACGATCTCAACGCCAGCGTAGGCGCCAGCCAGTGGATGGTGTTGATGAGTACAGGTCTCATGGCCGGACTGGGGCCGCTTTACGGACGCCTCAGTGACATCTGGGGCCGTCCGCGCATGTTTGTGCTGGGGTTAGTCATCTACTCCCTTGGCAGCGTGGGCTCAGCCCTGGCGTGGGACATAGGCTCACTGATAGGCGCGCGCGTCATAGCGGGGCTGGGCGGCGCAATGGTAATGGTGAACGCCCTGGCTATTATCACGGACACATTCCCGCCGGGCCGCAGAGGATTGGCCTTGGGGCTGCTGGGCACCATAACCAGCGCCGCGCTATTGCTGGGCCCCACCCTGGGTGGCGTCATGGTGACCAACTTGGGCTGGCGCTCAATTTTCTGGTTCAATGTGGCCTTGGGTTTTGGCGCGGCTGTCCTGGCCCTGGTCACCATCCCCAACAAGCGCAGTGATAGGAAGGCTGAGCCCATAGACTGGCTGGGAGCGTTCTTGGTCCTGGCGGGATTGGGGCTCATCCTCCTTGGGTTTTCTAAAGGACTTACCTGGGGTTGGGGTTCACCCGCAACGCTGGGCAGCATCCTGGGAGGCATGGTCATTGGCGTGGTGTTCGTGACACGGCAGCTTCATGCAGCCCACCCGCTGGTGGACATCACGTTGTTCCGCATTGGCCTCTTTGCCGGTGGGCAGGTGACCATGCTCGCGGTCAACGGGGTCATGTCCGGCATGGCCTTCATGCTGGCGCTTTACTGGCAAGGGCCTCAAGGGCTGTCAGCACAAGGAGCGGGGCTGCTTATGTTGGCCCTTCCGGTACCCATGGTGGTGGTGAGCGCCGTCAGCGGGAGGATGTCTGACGTCATTTCGCCTCGCTGGCTGACGCTGTCCGGCATGGCCGTGATGATTGTAGGAGCGCTGCTGGTGTCAGCGGCCTCAGCTTCCACGGCTGTGTGGGATGTGGTCTGGCGCATCACGATTTTGGGTGTGGGCCTGGGCATCTATACCGCGCCCACGGAAAATCTGCTCATGTCATCTGTACCAGTGGAGCGCAGGGGCGTGGCAGCGGGGCTGGTGGGGCTGTTCCGTTTCTCTGCAAGCTCCATAGGCGTGGCAATTGCCGGAGCCATATACGTGACGGTGTTGGTATCACAGCTAGGGAACGACGCTTCACTAAGAGGTACGCCCGCTGACTTCACTGCGCTGAGCAATGATCCTACGGCCCTGGCTGCCCTCAAGGATGCCGCCGTGGACGGGGTGCGCGTGGTCTTCCTTTCTATTACGGTGCTTCTATCCGTGGGCGGCGCTATTGCCTGGTTCCTATTCACCCGCGTGAAGGACCATAAAGAAGCAGTGGAAGCCTCGTAAATCGAGTCCTAGTTCGCCCTTACTCGAATATTTGTATGCCCAGAGGCTTGGGTACAAAGTCGTTGATAGGCGTGTTGTCGCTGGGACAAGCAGACACCGCCGCCAGTATGTCCATCTCCGCCAGCAGGTCTATGTGGTCGCCAGTATCAGCCTTGGTCGGCTCCAACGAGTAGTTGCCCTCTGAGTCCATCTTCACGTTCATGAACACGTTGAACACATCCATGATGTCGTCACTGGATATGCCGTACTCCGCCAGCGCCTCTGCAAGGTTGTCCTGGCAGTTGCGGTGTCCCGTATCACCGTCACGCAGGGAGTACAGTCTGGCGGTGCAACGTCCGCCTTGGTTGCCCCAGTGGTCCCTCACCGTGTCCTCCACCACGGAGAGCATGACGTTCTCTCTGGGCGGCTTGGAGTAGAAGTATTTGTAGCTCTTGGCGTTGCCCGTCTTCAGTTGCATGTTCAGCGCCCAAGTCTGGCCTGCGTGGAAGGTCTCTTTGTAGTCATGGGCGTTGTAGAAGACGCAGTCACCCACCTGTTTGCCTTCAGGAAGGTAGATACGCATCACCTGGCCTTTGTTGACGGTGAATGCGTTTGCGTACCCTGCCGGGATGATGAAGTCTTTGACCATGCTTTGTGCCATGCAACACCTGTTACGGGAATTTGCCGCGAGTATACACGCCGCCGCACCCCAACACCCTGGCGTATGGCCCAGCTCAGCGCTAACCTATATATCTCTTGAACGTCCCTTCTCCATCTCAGCCTACAACCACAGGCCCCAAACGCCACACTCGCTGGGTGATGCTGGCGCTGGTATGGCTTGTCTACGCATGCTTTGGCATCACAACGGGCTCTATTCCGCCGCTGGTCACCACTATCATGGCGGACCTCAGCATCACCAATGGGCAGATGGGGCTGATACTTGGCGCATGGCAGTTTGTCTACATCCTGACGGCCTCTCCCCTGGGAGCGATGGTCGACAGGTTCGGCGCAAAGCGGTCAGTAGGGGTAGGTGCGTTGGTTATCCTGGCCTCTCTGGTGTTGCGAGGGCTGGCAGTGGACTTCTGGACTCTGCTCCTTGCCGTAGGAATGTTTGGCATAGGCGGGCCTATCATCTCCATTGGCGCGCCCAAGGTGACCGCACAGTGGTTCAGCGGGAATGAACGTGGCGTGGCTGCCGGCATCTACGCCACCGGGCCTTGGGCTGGCATGGCCTTTGCCCTAGCGACCGCAGCGGGCGTGGTTGTGCCCTTGACCGGCTCATGGCGCGGCATCTCAGTGGTCTACGGCAGCATTGTCCTGGTGGTGGCGATAGCCTGGTGGCTGCTGGCCAAGGAAGCTCCAGAGTCCATGCGGGATGAGGAGCCCCAAGGGCAACGCACGCCAGCGTGGACGGTGACCAAGGAACTGCTGCGCATCCGCAATGTCCAAGTGGTGCTGGTGCTGGCAGTGGGCGCTTTCCTGGCAAACCACGCCCTCACCGCCTGGATGCCCACATTGCTTGAGGAGAGCGGCTTTACTCCATCCAAAGCGGGCTCATGGGTGGCAATCTCTCTGGTGGGCAGCGTCATTGGCCAGATGTTCATACCCCCCTTGGCAAAGGCGGGCCGACGCGTGCTCACCCTTGGGGTGCTTTTTTCCATCACTGCTATCACCACTCTGGCGATGGCGTTGCTGGCGGGGCCTGCGCTCATCAGCGTAGTCATAGTATCCGGCGGGTTCCGCAGCCCAATGATGTCCGTGATGACCCTGGTACTGATGGAGACTCGCGGCATTGGCGCACGACGCATGGGCGCTGGAGCGGGGCTTTTCTTTGCGGCGGCGGAGATTGGCGGCTTCAGCGGGCCTTTGATACTGGGACTGATGCGTGGTGCCAGCGGAGACCTGATATCAGGTGTACTGATCATGGCGGGGGTGAGCGTGGCCATGCTGGTGGCGCTGCCGCTGATAAAAGAGAGCGTCACTCCCAAAGCTCCAGCCCAGGACTAGCACTGACTCCTTTTGGGATGCAGGCCACCGCGTGCCGTGGTATCTTTCCCTCTGTTCTCGTGTATACAACAGTCAGTAGACGTACGGAGGTGGCGCAATGCCGAAGGTTGCCGTCAACGGCATAGAGATGAACTACGAAGAGGTGGGGAGCGGCGAGCCGATGGTGTACCTGGCGTACACCATTGACGACGCGGCAAAAGACTGGGTAGACCACATGACGAAGCACGCTAGCGGTTACCGAGTCA
>CAVOAJ010000097.1:0-6674 GCA_963693605.1 Dehalococcoidia bacterium
GGAGATGTTCCATAAACTGCTGGATCAGGCTGAGGCTGGCGATGCGGTGGGCACTTTGCTCCGCGGCGTGAACAGAGAAGACATTGAGCGCGGTCAGGTGCTGGCAAAGCCCGGCTCCATGAAGCCTCACATGGAAGCAGACTCTGAGGTCTACGTCCTGAGCAAGGATGAGGGTGGTAGGCACACGCCGTTCTTCAGCGGCTACAAGCCTCAGTTCTACATCCGGACCACAGACGTGACCGGTGAAATTGGGCTGCCAGAGGGCGTTGAAATGGTAATGCCTGGTGACAGCATCAAGATGCACATTAAGTTGATTGCTCCGGTGGCCTTGGAAGAGGGGCTACGGTTCGCCATCCGAGAGGGTGGCCGCACTGTGGGCGCCGGTGTCATCACCAAGATAACGGAATAAAGGGCCATGGCTAAAAAAGGCGGCGTCCGGGTCCTCATAAATCTGGCATGCACTGAATGCCGGGAACGGACATACCATACTGAGAAAAACAGACGTAATGACCCAGGCCGGATGGAGCTGAACAAGTTCTGCCCCCGCTGTAGGGTCCAGCGTCTGCACCGCGAGGTACGCTAAAGGCATGGCTGCTACTCCTAAGAATCCCTTGCGGGGCATTACGGAAGTGCAGCCGCGACGCTCACGGCGACCATTTCATCTTGTGGGAGAGGTCATTGGTGAGCTCAATAAGGTGACGTGGCCAACACGTGATGACGCCCTGCGGCTTTCTCTCATGGTGATAAGCGTGTCTGTCGCTGTTGGCATAATCCTTGCCACGTTGGACTTCGGGTTCAATGCGGCTGCGGAAGCGTTTCTCTTTTAATGACATCTCTGCGCTCCGGATACATGTGATCCATGGTTGAAGAACTAGATATCAATACAACTGAAAAGTGGTACATCATTCACACCTACTCTGGTCAAGAGGAGCGTGTGAAGAGAAACCTGGAACACCGCATTGAGTCCATGGACATGATGGGGAAAATACTTCAGGTACTGGTGCCCACTGAAGAAGAGATAGAGATTAAGGATGGTCGCCGTAAGGCCATTCAACGGAAAGTGTTCCCCGGCTATATCTTGGTTCAGATGGAAATGAACGACGATAGTTGGTATGTGGTGCGGAACACCCCCGGCGTTACAGGCTTTGTCTCCGCTGAAGATGAGCGGGAACGGCGGCCCAAGCCGGTGCCCTTGGAAGATAAAGAAGTGGAAGACATCATGAACCGGATGTCTTCAGGTACGCCACGGATACGCGTTGGGATTACGGAAGGGGAGATGATTCGCATCACCACCGGTCCCTTTGCAGACTTCATGGGGTTGGTTGAACAGGTTGATGAAGACAGAGGGAAGTTGCGCGTGGCGGTCTCTTTCTTTGGAAGAGAAACGCCGGTGGAACTGGACTTCCTCCAAGTTGAAAAAGTCTAGGCTGGCCGGAAGAGGAGCGTCCCCGTGGCAAAACGGGTTAAGGCAATTGTTAAGCTACAGTTGAATGCGGGTCAGGCCACGCCGGCACCGCCGGTGGGTCCTGCGTTGGGTCAACATGGCCTGAACATCATGGGATTCATTAAGGACTACAACGCCCGCACGGCAAACCAGGTGGGGACTATCATCCCTGTGGAGATTACGGTCTTTGAAGACAACTCCTTCACCTTTATTACCAAGACTCCGCCGGCGTCGGAGTTGATCCGCAAGGCCATGAGTATTGAGAAGGGCAGCCCGAAGGCGTTGCATGAGCCCGTGGGAAATATTCCTCGGTCAACCGTACGCCAGATAGCTGAGTCAAAAATGAAAGACTTGAATGCGGTTTCAGTAGACGCCGCTGAGAAAATCATTGAGGGTACCGCCCGAAGCATGGGCGTAGGCATCTCAGAAGGTTAAAGGTATGGCCAAGCACGGGAAGCGGTACCAGTTAGCAGTTAGCGAATTCAACCAGGACGAATCATACAGTCCTGGTGACGCCATTGCGCTTGTGAAAAAAATGGCCGGCACCAAGTTCGACGAGACGGTGGAGTTGCACCTGCGGACTAACGCAGACCCACGTCACGCTGAGCAGATGGTGCGGGGCGTAACGGCACTCCCTCACGGATTGGGGAAGCCGCAACGCGTACTGGTCTTTGCTCAAGGAGATGCGGCTCGTCAGGCTACGGAGGCTGGAGCCGACTACGTGGGTGACGACGATTTGATTGAGCGGATTGAGGGTGGCTGGGTTGAATTTGACGTTGCCGTGGCCACACCGGACATGATGAGCAGAATTGGTAAGTTGGGCAGAGTGCTCGGACGACGCGGCCTGATGCCCAACCCTCGGACAGGGACGGTGGTCCAGCCACAAGATGTGGGCAAGGCAGTGGATGAAGCCAAGGGTGGGCGTGTGGAGTTCCGCACAGACCGCACAGCCATCATTCACTGTGCTATTGGCAAGGCGAGCTTTGATGAAAATAAGCTTGTCGGCAACATGGCTGTGCTCATGGACGCGATTAATCAGAACCGGCCTGCTGCAATAAAGGGCCAGTTTGTACAGACTGCCTTTTTGACCAGCACCATGGGGCCAAGCGTCCGGCTGGACGTGGCCGCTACAATGGGAATGACAGGAACGTAGCAGCGCCCCTAACGCCTCATTGAGGCAAGCAGGGCGGTTGTGTAGTACAATCTGATACTGAGTTGAGCCGAAGACAGTGGGTCCCCGTTTCACGGGGGTAATGCGAGGCTACAAAGGCCTGCGCCCGCCGAGGCGGACATCACGCTTTTCCTGCGTTGCAGTGGAAGCATTGAGTGTGCCCGCATCTTCGGAAGCGGGCTTATTTTTTTGTGAGGTGTACGTTGCCTACAGACAAGAAACGACAAGAAGTGGCGGAGCTGGCGGAACGGTTCCAGCGGTCCACCATTGTCATTGGTACCGACTTTACGAGTCTGCCGGTTAATGAGATGACTGACCTCCGCAAGCGACTGCGAGAGGAGTCCGTGGAGTACCGAGTCGTTAAGAACCGATTGGCGCTCTTGGCTGCTCGTGAGGCAGGAAAAGAAGACCTGCGACAGGTCTTTGAGGGCACTACGGGACTTGCCATTGGATATGGTGACCCTCTGGTTGTTGCCAAGGCGCTGGATGAGCATGTGAAGAGCACGCGGTCACGGCTGATACTGCGAGCCGCGCTCATGGACGGAACGCTGTACAACACCGCGCAAATTTCCGCCCTTGCAGCCCTGCCATCCAAGGATGAGTTACTGTCCCGGCTTTTGGGCCAACTGCAGGCCCCCATTACACAGCTTGTTACGGTGCTGAACGGGACCATCAAAGGTCTGGCAGTGGTCTTGCAGCGCCGCGCGGAGCAATTGGGCTGATAACATGCCAGCCTCTGGGCTGGAAGGAACGTCTAGAAATACGTAAGGCCTTTAGGAGGGCGAGATGGCATTGAGTAAAGATGATCTGATGGGCGCTATCAAAGAGATGAGCGTACTTGAGCTCTCAGAGCTGGTAAAGGCGCTGGAAGAAGAATTTGGCGTGAGTGCAGCGGCCCCCATGGCTGTTGCAGCTGCCCCTGCCGCTGCGGCTGCGGTCGAAGAGGAGCAGACGGAATTCACCGTTGTTCTACAGGAAGCCGGACCCAACAAGATCAACGTTATTAAGGCAGTGCGTGAAGTGACCACCCTGGGCCTTCGAGAGGCAAAAGACTTGGTGGAGAGCGCCCCTGTTAACGTGAAAGAGGGCGTTGCTAAGGATGAGGCGGCTGACATCAAGACGAAGCTGGAAGAGGCTGGCGCCACAGTGACAACACAGTAGGCATCGCTCTTGCGGCACATGGAAAGGCCCGGACGCACGCGTCCGGGCCTTTTTGCATTCCCTAAACTGAAGAGGCTAACTGTCTATGGAGACCTTGTGGCGGTAAAAGGCCACGTAGTCTTTGATGGGCATGGCCGCCTCGCTTGGCTCGCGGTATGTCCACGCCGCGCTGCCCGCCACCTCCCCGTCAACCTTAACGTCAAAGTAACTGGCCACGCCTTTCCAGTAACAGGTGGTGTGGCTAGTGTTCTCGCTGAAAAATTCCTGCTGGACGGACTCAGGCGGGAAATAGTGGGTACCTTCAACCATAACGGTCTTGTCACTCTCCGCTAGGACCGTGCCGTTGAGTGTAACTTTTGCCAAGTGGCGCCTCCTTCTATCTCATGGCTATCTCATGGGTCATCAGCCGGTAGCGCACTGGCAATGGCTGTGCAATCCTTCTGATGCAGCATATCCCAAAAAGATACAGGCGTGCCAGTGGACGAACGCCGCCGCTTCTATCAGGCAGGGAGAGATACATGGCACAGCGGAGACACTTGGCAGACGGCGCAGAGTACCGGCCCATGATTCGGGACTTGCCGTCTGGGGAGCGGCCCAGAGAACGGCTCCGGGACAGGGGGGCCTCCTCTTTGAGCAACGCTGAACTGATGGCTATTGTTTTGAGGACGGGTAGCGCCGCTGAAAACGTATTGAATATGTCCACGCGACTCCTGGCGCATTTCCAAGGTCTGGATGGAATTGTCCACGCCTCCTTTGAAGAGCTTTGTAATCTCTACGGAATTGGCCAGGCCAAGGCGGCGCAGTTGCAGGCGGCTCTGGAGTTGGGCAAACGCCTCTCCGCCGTGCGCGGCCCAGCGCGGCCCTCCATTTCTTCCCCCCAGGACGTGGCCAACCTGTTGCAACCGGAGATGGCGTTGCTGGAACAGGAGCACTTCCGTGTGGTGGTGCTCAACACCAAGAACGAGGTTATGGGCACGCCCACGGTGTTTGTGGGTACCGTGAACCAGACTACCGTGCGTACTGCCGAGGTCTTTCGAGAGGCGGTACGGCAGAACTGCCCGCACATCATCGTTGTGCATAACCACCCTTCAGGAGACCCTACTCCCAGCAAAGAGGACGTGGCAGTGACCAAGAGCCTGTTGGTGGCGGGGAATGCGTTGGACATAGACGTGCTGGATCACATTGTCATTGGGCGCCATGACTTCGTGAGTCTTAAAGAACGAGGCCTTGGGTTTTAGGGTGCTCGCTAGGGTAGAATTGCAGATGATTTGCCATACGTAAGGAGACGGTATTGTCTGATCAACACGCAGTGATAGTAGAAGACCTGGTGAAGGTCTATCCCGGCGGCACAAGGGCCATCTCTGGCATTAACTTCACCGTTGCGCAGGGCGAATTCTTTGGCTTTCTGGGCCCCAATGGCGCAGGCAAAAGCACAACACTCAAGGTGCTCTCAACCTTGCTGAAAAAAACATCCGGGAATGTGCAGGTGGCTGGGTACGACGTAGACCACAAGCCTGACGATGTACGCAAAAGCATTGGATTTGCCATGCAGGAGGTCGGAATCGACGACCTTGCTACCGGATGGGACTTCCTCATTCTCCAGGGGCGGTTGTACGGCCTGTCCGGGAGTGATGCCAAGCGCCGTGCCGGTGAACTGCTGGAGCTGGTAGGCCTGACGGACGTGGCCAAGCACAAGGTGGGCACCTACTCAGGAGGCATGCGGCGGCGGGTGGACTTGGTTGCGGCCCTCATGCACAGTCCCCCCATCGTGTTTCTGGATGAGCCCACCACAGGCCTGGACCCGCAGAGCCGTTTGGCCATCTGGGCCTATCTGAAGGAGCTAAACAGCCAGGGCACCACTGTTTTCCTCACCACGCAGATGATGGAGGAGGCTGACCAGCTTTGCAGGCGTGTCGCCATTGTTGACCGGGGTGAAATTGTAGCTGAAGGCTCGCCAGCAGTGCTCAAGTCTGAGATGGGCGGTGACGTCATCCATGTGCTTATTGGCGCTACGTCAGATGAGGGAACGGAGCCACCCATGGAGCGAGCGGAAGCCCTTGTGAGAGAGCGTAACTACGTAGAGGACGTGGCGATAGATGGCACGGTGCTGGTTGTCCGCGCTCAAGGCGCCGCAGCAGTGGTGCCTGACCTATTGCGTCTACTGAACGATAACCAAATCCCAGTGAGCAGCGTTTCCGTGGCAAACCCAACGCTGGATGACGTGTTCTTGAAGTACACGGGCCACACCATCCGGTCTGAAGGGGCTGGCGGTGACGGATCCGCCCAGGCCATGCGCCCGTGGCTGGGGCTGAATAGGAACTAACTATGAAAATCATGCGAGAGACGTGGTTTATATATCGTCGCAACGTGCAAGTATGGCTTGCACAGCCTGCCATGGTGGCGGCCTCTGTCTTCACGGCGGCCTTCATGTTTCTTCTGTTCGGAGCGCCGCTTTCCGGCATAGCAAATATCCCCGGTTTCCCCTCTGATGACTACCAGGCCTTCTTGACCGGCATGGTTATTGTGATGGTGGTGGTGTTCAACGGAGCGGACGTGGCCATGGCGCTGCTCACCGATATGCTGTCAGGCTATTTTGATAAGCTGTTGCTTGCGCCCATCAATCGATTTTCAATCCTCATGGGCGCACTGTTGGTGGCAGGGACGCGATCATTGGCGCAGGTTGTTGCGGTGATTGGCATTGCGCTGGCTTTGGGTGTCCGGTTTGAGACCGGCATTTTGGGCATTGCGACGGTTGTGATAGCGGCTAGTATCTTTGGCATAGCCTTTGGGTGCATTGGCATCATGATGGCGTTAAAGACCAAGAGCGTTCAACTGACGCAGACCAGTTGGATTATGTTTATGCCAGTGACCTTCCTCACGTCTGCCTTCATGCCAAGA
>CAVOAJ010000098.1:0-6632 GCA_963693605.1 Dehalococcoidia bacterium
GATAGCGGAGGCTGACCCTGCCAGCGCCATCCTCCGCGCTGAGTCAATTGTTGAATTTGAGAGGACGCTTGGCTTTTTCTTCGAGCCTATATGGCAAGCTGCGATAATCGAAAGTGAGTTGCTTGTCACCGCAGTCAACTGGGTCTACATCTGGGGTCATTGGCCGGTGATTGCCTTTAGTGCGCTCCTGATATACGTGCGTGCGCCTGGCGTGTACAGACTCTACCGGAACGCCTTCTTCCTCTCCGGAGCCATTGGCATTGTCCTTTTCTGGCAGTTCCCCACTGCGCCTCCACGGCTGATGGACCTGGGCATACAAGATACCGTGGCCTTGTATTCACAATGGTACAGGGTTCTGCAGCCCCCTAGCCTGGTCAACCAGTTTGCTGCCTTCCCAAGCCTCCATTTTGGCTGGAACATTCTTTTGGGGTTGGCCATGTTCCTGGCTTCAACGCGTGGCTGGATCAAGACCACGGCACTATTGTTGACGGTGGCAATGTTTATCTCCATTGTGCTCACAGGAAATCACTTCATCATCGACGCCATTGCCGGCGCTGCGGTGGTCTTAGTTGGCCTAGGCATAGCGTATTGGGTGCAGCGGTACTCCCAATCCAGAGGGCTTGCAGCTGGCGTAAACCGCGACCTTTCAGAGGTACCTGACTAGAAGTGCATTGACGAAACGGAACTCAATATCCGTGAAATTTGCATAAAAAGGGGTTGGCAAAGCCCCCAAACGCCCTTTAATATGGCCCCGCGGCGATAGGCCGTAGAAAGGGGGTGATCCACGTATGTCTGACTTACCTAAACGGACTGCTGATTCACCCGCTGCCGTCGTTAGGGGGTAGGAAGGTCGTCCTACCACCGGCGATGCGCTCGCAGGACCCTGAGCGACGGGTTGCGGCGAGTGGAGCAGTAGGCCGGGCCGGAGCGTCAACGCTCCGTGCTTTAGAGGGGCACCTCGGAGTTTTCTCCGGGGTGCCTTTGCGTTTGTGGAAAGTGGGCGCGCTACGTTGGGGCTTGTAGGGCCCTGTTCATGCTGCGCTTCAGTGCTGCACGCTGGCTTGCTGCAACGCCTTGCGCGGCGGCTTGGCCATGAACGCCAGCGCTGCGGAGATTCCCCACGTAACCACCAGCAGACCGAAGGCCAGCATGTAGCTTCCGAAAGCATCACGCATGTAGCCAAGCAGCAGAGGTGATACGGAGTTGAACGAGACGGCTATGGGAAACATGGCGCCTCGGATGGCCCCAACGTGGGCGCGGCCAAAGTAGTTGGCCGCTATGAGTGCGTGCAGTTGGAAGAAGGCAGCCAGGGTGAGCCCTTGATAGACACCCCAGACCATGAGCATCGGAGTATTTGGCACAAACATGAACAAAACAATGCCCGCACCCGCTGTCACCGCCTGAATTGAGAGAACGTACCGCGCCTGATATCGGCCTGAGAGATATCCCCAGACAAACCTGGCAACCACGGTGAAGATGCCATATAGGAACACAGCAGAGGCGGAGGCGGCCGGACTGAAATCCTGCTCTCGCAGATAGGGAATCCAGTGCACCTGATATCCCTGCACACCCAGCATGCCCAGGGCCAATGAGCCCACCAGCAGCCAGAAAGTCTTAGTGCGCAGTGCCTCGTGCCGGGTGAGGCTAATCTCGCTGGTGGGCGTTGGGCCTCGCCCTGCGGCTACTTCCAGCGCATCTACCCCGTCCGGCAGCAATCCCACCTCCTCCGGCCTGGTGCGGGCAATAAGCGATAGCGGGAAGAGTATGAGGATGGTTCCAACACCCAGCCAGAACCATGTGTCCCTCCAGTCGAACACTGCCAGCATTGCCGTGATTACCACAGGGAACACCAGAGCGCCGCTGCCGGGGCCAACGTTGGCCCACATGAGAGCCTTGGCCCGCTTACGAATAAACCACTTGGCCACCATGGCGTCGATGATGGCGTTTCCCGCAAGCGCTACGCCTATAGTTCCCAGAACACCGTGGATGAGGTAGAGCTGTGCTGGTGTCTCCACCCATTTGGCGGAGATGAAAGAGGCCCCCAGAAACAGAGTGCTGATGGGCAGGATGAGCCGGGGTAGCCACGGGTGGTCCCCCCAGGCACCAACAATGGGCGCCAGTATCCCTGTGCCGAGTTGCCGCATGGTGATAACGCCAAAGAACGTGGTGCGGCTCCAGCCCAACTCCTCCTGCATGGGTATGAAGAGAATGCTGCTTGCAAAGTACGTCCCCACGCCAAAGGAGCCTCGTATCGCGGCCATGGCTACTATCAGCCACCCGTAGAACACCAAGGGCTTGCGGCGTTGTCGCTTCTCTTCTTGCATGAAGCCTCGTGGACAATGAGTGGCGGGTAATGGGCGCGCACATCATACGCCACCGGCGCTGCGCCGTGGCGCTGGCTAGCCCGTGTGCCGCACCGTGCGTTAGAATGGAACCTCTCATCGCCACGCGGCCTGGGACGTCTGTATTTTCTGGAGGCAGCATGAAGGTCCGTATTGGCCTGGGTGGCGCTTCCGCCATGGCGCGGGAGGGCAGGGACACTTTCTTCGAGTACCTGGACGCGGCGGAGAACAACGGCTGGGACTCCGTGTGGTTCAGCGACCGCATTGCGGAGCCTGCATGGGTTATTGACCCCATTGTGGGCATGGCCATGGGCGTCGCACGGACTAAACGGCTCCAGTTCGGCACCAGCGTGCTCATTATGTCCATGCGTAGCCCGGTGACGACGGCGCGCGCGCTGGCGGCTATCGACGCCATGGCTGGCGGACGGCTGGTGGCAGGCGTGGGCGTTGGCCGTGAGGCGGACATGGAATACGACGCCATGGGAGTACAGAAGGCAGACCGGGGCCGGAGGCTGAACGAGGCCATCCGGGTGATGCGTTTGCTCTGGACTCAGGACACGGTTGATTATGACGGCCAGTTCCTGAAGCTCAAAGGCGCAAGCATTATGCCCAAGCCCGTGCGCAACCCACTGCCCATCTGGATTGGCGGGCGGAGTGAGGCGGCGCTGCGACGCACAGGCCATCTGGGCGATGGCTGGCTGCCAGTGCAGTTGACCCCTGAAGAGGCGGCCAAGGACATAGCCCGCATCAAGGAGTACGCCGCGGAGGCTGGCCGGACGATAGATGACGACCACTTTGGCGTGCAGCTTGGCAGCTACGTGGTGGAGCACGGCCCCGTGGACATGGACAAGATTGGCCAACGACTGTTTCGGCGACGCCAAGATGTGAGCATTGAGCAGCTCAACCTGCTGGGCACGGCGGATCAAGTGTTGGCCCGAATGCGAGAGTACATAGACGCGGGGATAAGCAAGTTTGTGTTCAACCCCGCCTGCGGCCCGGAAGAGGTGCTGGCGCAGATGGAGATACAGGCTGAACTGGTGGTGAAAGCACACCACCCCGTTAGGACGTAGCAGCGACCGAAGAATCTTGCCTTCATAACGAACCTAGATCTAACGACTGAGGAATTGCAGTGAAAGTAGGAATAATCAACGTGACGGGTTACTCAGGGATGGAGTTGGCGCGCATACTGCACCGCCATCCTGACGTTGACCTGGTATCAGTAACGGGCCGCAGCGCGGCGGGACAGAAGCTGGCGGATGTGCTCCCTCACCTGGCGGAACTGGAACTGACCATTAAAGAAGACCTGGACTCCAGCGTGGACCTCGTCTTCTCATCGTTGCCACAGGTGGCAAGCGCTGAGGCGTGTGTCCCACTGGTACGAAGCGGCATCAAGGTTATCGACATCAGTGCGGACTTTCGCCTTCACTCGGCTGAGCTTTACCAGCAGTGGTACAAGGCGGAGCACCCCGCACCTGACCTGCTGGAGACATCGGTGTACGGGCTGTCGGAGCTGGACAGAGACGGCGTAAGGTCGGCCACGCTTATTGCCAACCCCGGTTGCTACCCGGAGGCCGCGCTGCTGGCGCTGGCACCCGTGGTCAGGGCAGGGCTCATTGAGCAGGACATTATCATCGACGCCAAGTCTGGCGTATCGGGAGCAGGGCGCTCACCCAACATGGTGACGCACTTCTCTGAGATAAACGAGAATATCTTCGCCTACGCCGTGGACGGTCATCGCCATTTGCCGGAGATTGTGCAGGAGCTTGCACGCATGCGTGATGGGTTTCAGCCCAGCGTTATCTTCACGCCGCACCTCATACCCATGACGCGCGGTATCTTGGACTCGTGTTACGCTAGATTCACGCCGGGCGCGTTTGCGTCGACAGCCCAGGCCACAGAGAGCATCCGTGAGCTTTATAATGAGTTCTACAAGGATGAGACCTTTGTGCAGGTGGTGTCCGCGCCGCCGCAGACAAAGCAGACCTGGGGCAACAACAACTGCCTCATCTACCCCACGGTGGACCCTCACACGGGAGGTCTGAAAGTGTTCTCCGTGCTGGACAACCTGGTGAAGGGCGCGGCGGGCCAGGCGGTGCAGAATATGAACTTAATGTCCGGCTTTCCTGAGAACGCCGGTTTGGAACAACTAGCCATCTATCCATAAATGCTGCCGGTACCGGCAGCGGGCCTACTTCTTCAGTGTGCCCCCATCGTCTAGCGGCCAAGGACGTCGCCCTTTCACGGCGAAGATCAGGGGTTCGAATCCCCTTGGGGGCACCAAAAACTTTCTCCTCCGACCCATGCAGCTCATTAGCCTGTGACGACGAATCACCCCCGTAAAACTCCCATAGATGTGAAAAACAATCGATTGACTGTGGCAACCGGTCGCCGCATACTCTTGCGCACCGCCATCACGTGACGTTTTTTGATACGTGACCGGCAAGCAGACACGCCATTACCTGTCCACAGTGCAACACAGAGAACGTTGTGGGCACCAGCTTTTGCGCAAACTGCGGATTTGCGCTCACACCCATTGGTGACGCGGAGGCAAGTGGAACGGAAGTGGGCGGCTTACAGGAAGGCGCTCTGCGGCCAAGTGGTCTGGTCGGCCTACTGAGCCTAACCCTTGGCACGTACCAACGGGGGTTCAAAGGGCTTTTGGGTATCGCCTTAGTGGGGCAAATTGTGCTGGCCGTGGTGAGCTACGTCATCAACCAGGCCAATGGAGTCCCCTTCGGCACATTCCCGTTCGGAGGCTTTGGGTTCGATATTTCCGAATGGCCCGCAAAATTGGACGAGAGAACTTTTGCTGAAACCGAACCGCATATTTCTTGGTTATTCATACCGCTCACTCTGTTCAGTATAGGTTTTAGCGTTGTTATGAGCGGTGCTGTCATCCATGCAACTGCGGTCAGGTACGCGGGGCGGGACATATCACTTGGAGGCTCCTATGGCGTTGGAGCCCGCAGAGCAGTCGTCGTCGTCCTGAGTGGGTTGGTGTTGTTGCTGCTAGGGTTGCCGGTGCTTGTTGGGCTTGTCTTCATGAGCACAATAATTTCCGTCGCCTTGGGCCCGGTTGGCGTTGTAATTTCCATCATCGTGATACTCGCACTGATGTTATTTCTCATGGTGAGCTTTGCCGTTTACGTACCGGCAATTATTATAGAAAGACTGGGTCCGGTGGCGGCCCTCGGCCGCAGCTGGCAGTTGGTTAAAGGCGACCGGTGGCGGCTTCTGGGTATTGGCTTTGTTTTTGGCATACTGATCATAATTTCCTCGCTTCTATCCTTGATACCAGGCGTTGCCATCGGATTCGTGAACAACACCCTGGGTATAGCTGTCAACGCAGCAATAGGGGCTCTGGTTTTGCCTCTGGGAGGTATTGCGTATGCAGTGATATATCTGGACCTGCGCATCAGGAAAGAGGGGCTTACTCTCACGGTGCTGGCGGATGACCTCGACGGCATCACGCTTACTCCTCAGGACGCTTAAGCAGGATGCTCTGGCGCCTCGCTATGGTACACATCGGTGATGAAACGCCAACGGCGTGGGTCGTGACGTGAAGCAACCACAACTCTGTTCAAATTGCGGAAGCGCATCTGCTCCTTCTCAGCACTTTTGCTCAACCTGCGGGCAACAACTGACCAGACTTGGTGCTAGTGCACCTCAACACGCTGGTACATACTCCTGGCGCGCTGCGGAAGACTACCGACAATTAGCAATCGGCTTACCCAACCCCGCCAAGTCCCCTGGTTGGTTTTCTTTTCATGGCCGGATAGGCCGTGCCGGTTTTTGGGGGCGCTGGGTTGGCCTGTTGATTGGTCTGTTTATTGGAGAATTCGTGACTGTCCTCCTCCTTGCATGGATACCCAGCCCAGGAGGCATTCGTGCGATGGCTGGTTTTGAGAGTTTGATTTTCGTGATGGCACTGTGGTTCGCTGCATCCATGTCTGCCTTGAGATTGCGCGACATGGGAGCTTCACCATATTTAACCCTAATCGGATTTGTGCCAGGTATGAACTTCCTTCTGCTGCTGAGCCTGATGTTCATACCTGGCGCTGGGCAAGCGAGCAAAAGGGCATTCAGGTAGTCTCGGGTTACAGACCTTCTAAACGCTCACGTATCAGCGCACATATAGATTCGGTTACTGTGCGCCCACCGCCATGCATAAGGGAGCGACGCCATGTCTCCGGTTGACCTGTTCCTAAAGTTCTGGCTCAGACGAGGCCGCTACCCGTGGTCGCGGTTACGTAGGCTGTTCGAGCGCAAGCACCTCAGCACACCGCTGCC
>CAVOAJ010000099.1:0-6569 GCA_963693605.1 Dehalococcoidia bacterium
AATATGCCTGCACTCCTCAGAGTGAAATGAGGCGATACCTGTCCATCATCGTTTGGAATGGGAAGCGCAGCGTAGTCCAGAAAGTCGCCCGCGTTGAAGACTGGCACAAGGCCCACCAGAAAGAAGGTGAGCAGCCCAACCACTGACAGCGCACGGAGTGTGGAGGTGGAAAACCAACGTTCAGTCTGTTGCAGGTCCAGGGAGATGCGGCCCAGCAATAGCGCGGATGCCATGATTGCGCCCGCCTGGAATCCGCCGCCAGGTGACAACTCACCATGTACCAGCACGTACAAGGCAAACAGCAAGATAAAGGGCACCATGAATACCCTGACTATGAACTGGAGCACTATGCTCTCAAACGGACCCCTCATCCCGCCCCCTTCTTGTTAGGATAAAGAAGCTGGCCAGGCCCGCCGTGAAGATAACCACCGTCTCACCCAGCGTGTCGTAGCTCCTATAGTCGGCCAGCACCGCGCTCACCACGTTCGGGATGCCCACCTCCTCTTCGGTACGCTCCAAGTACTCCTGTGACACATGCACGTTGGCAGGCGCGGCGGGGTCGCCACGGTCAGGCAGATCACTCTCCACATAGATGAGGAGCGCCGCAACGCCAGCTAGGAACGCCCAGAGAAGCCATCTCAATCTACGCTCCTCCTCCCCATGGCAAATATGCCCGTCACAAGCAGCACCGTGGTAATGCCTGCCCCCAGGGCCACCTCAGTAAAAGCCACGTCCACGGCACCCATCAGCGCAAGGAGAACGGCGGCAAAGACGCTATATGCGTTGAGCGCCGCCACCGCTGCCAGTAGGTCGCGCACCTCCAGCGCCACAATCGCCGTCACAATCAGCAACCCGTACAAGGCTAATTCAAGTTCCCATGCCATTAGTCGTCTCCTCCACCAACCGTGCCAGGGGTCCGTTCCCCAGCCTCACGAGTCCATGGCAACACTCCTAACCTAAAGGCCGTCCTTGTCAGCAGGTGCACTCCCACCGGGTTCACCAAAAAAACAAATCCCACTACCACCACAAGCTTCAGACTCACCAGCGACGCGCCTTCATGGAGGGCCAACCCCAACATCAACAGACCCAACCCCAAGGTCTCCGCCTTGGAGACAGCGTGGGCCCTACTGTAAAAGTCAGGCAGGCGCAGCAACCCCACAGCCGCCACGGCAATAAAAAACAGTCCCATCCACAGCAAGACGTCACCCACCACAGCCATGGTTACTGCTCTCCTTCTCTTTCCAGGTACTTGGTTATGGCAACAGTGCCAATGAAGTTCAGCAGTCCGTATGCAATAGCCATATCCACAAACATGTCAGGGCGTTCAAAGATGAAGCCCGTAAGGGCCAGCAGGGCTATGGCGTTAGTGCCAATGGCCCCCGCCGCCAAGACCCTGTCAAACACGCTGCTGCCGGCCACCACTCTATAAAGAGAAATGGCGCTCAGCACAACAATCACAATCGCTGCTGCTACAAATATGGTCATCAGTCGTCCAACTCGCCGGGTTGGTTAATTGTACGCACTCCCTGGGTATCTCCAGACGTCTCCCCAAAGACCCGCGCTACCCTGTCCTGCATAGCACCCTCCTCCAGACCTTCTGCAAAGTTCACTGAGAGGGCATGGACCAAGAACCGGCCATTGTTCACGTCAACAGTGATGGTGCCGGGTGTGAGGGTTATGGAATTGGCCAGCATCACCTGCGCGGGTTCTGTCTTGAGAGAGGTATCAAAGACCACAAGCCGCGGAGAAATATTCAGCCTTGGGCTTAAGATAACGTAGGCCACTTGGATGTTGGCGGTCACAATTTGGTACAACAGCCACGGCACAAAAGCCAGGAACCGCAGCGTAGTAGCGACAAGCCAGCCCATATTTATGGGGACCGGCGCAAATTTCTCCGCACGCGCAGGGTGCAAAACAAGGTGTTGACTTAAAAAGGCGACCAGCCCGGACGAGACCGCCCCCAGCACGAGAAACTCAACAGTCAGTTTCCCGGAAAGCGCCAGCCAAAGCACAAACAGTCCAATGAACTGCACTGACCATAAAAATAAGGGGTGTTCCCACCCGGAACCTGTGGTGCGCCTGGGCTTGTCGCTCATGGCAATGCACTAAGCCTTAAAAATCCGAGGAGATAGGATTTATAGCCGGTCAGCAATACCAACGTGCGTGCGACTATTGGTTCATCAGCCTACGGCCCACTGAAATGGGTGTCAAGGACGCACAGCCCTCACATCTGCGCCTATAATGAGACTACCTTCTACATACAGGTCGTTGTTTATGTCCATTGTCTTTGAGATTGGCAGGCCAAGCCACCCCCGTGGCCACGCCCTTGTCTACTTCCACAGCCGTGAGGCCAACCAAGTGGTGGCCACCTACGTCCTAGCCTTGCCCATCAAGATGGACTTCGGTAAATACCTGCCTCCATTGCTGGCTTCTCAATTCGGCGGTATCGACATGGGTGACCTATCCACCTTCGCCGCGCCTCCCATGCCAGAGGTTGTCGACAGCATCGAGGTGTTGGAACGATTGGCAAAACTCCGCGACGACGACCTTGTCTACGCGGGCCCGCTCTCCATCAGTGACGTGACCTCAGCCATTCAGGACGCCAGTGACGCCGTCCAGGAATATGCCGCCCTCTACAACCAGTACCTCTCCACACAACCAGTGCCAGCGGTAACAGCGTCATCCGCTGACCAGCCCGCCGACGACTCGGACTCGGTAGATATACAACGCATGGTCTACGAGTTGCTCACTGAACGCGACCGCCTCAGCGAGGTGGCTAAGCTTGTGGGCAGCATGCGCTTTGCGCAACAGAACAAAGATGAGGAGTTGGCAAAAGAGACGGACGTATCTCTGGAAGCATTGGAAAGTCTGCTTCCCAACCACTTCTGGGTAGACCGCATCCGTGCCGCCGCCCGAGACGCTTCAGACCACGGCGCAAACATGGCAAGGCTCTACGTGGACCGTTGCTACAAGCTCTTGGATGAGGACTACGGAGCCGTAAAGCAGCTTGAGGAGCAGATTACCAGTGAAGCAGGCGATTCAGCCTAGCCATCGCTCCGCAGTACCGCCTTCACCCGCTCACGCAGTATCAACTCCGCCTCCGCCACAATCCGGCGCAGGATGTCCCCTGCTGGCTCCACCGCATGCACCATCCCTGAAGCGTTGCCTGCGTGCACAGGTGCAATCGCTTGGTTATTCTCCTGCGTGGCCCTCGCAACCTCCGGCCCTAGCTCGTCCCGCCTTGCAGCAACATCAGCGTCACGCCCCGCCCAAACGTCCGTGAAATCGTTGCGAAGTACGCGATCAGTAATGTAGTCAGGAAACGGAGCGCTGGTCGCAAGGTCGTAAGCCCTGGTCAACACCGTGTCGTCAGCGCTCGCCTCCACAATGCGGTCCTTCTGCCACTGAGGACGCACGGCTTCAACGCTGGCCACGAACCGCGTGCCAATCCACACTCCCTCCGCGCCAAGCATCAACGCCGCCGCAAGGCCACGACCATCGGCAATGCCGCCCGCAGCGATGACCGGAACGCCCTTTGCCGCGTCCACTACGGTTGGCACAATAGCCATGGTCCCGCTATATCCCGTGTGGCCTCCCGCCTCTGTACCCTGAGCCGCAATGGCATCAGCTCCCGCGTTGACAGCCACCACTGCCTGTGCCACCGTTTGTACCTGCACCAGCACCTTCACGCCAGCAGCGTGGGCTGCGGGGATATACGTTGTGGGGTCCGCAAATGAATGGCTAATGGCAGCCACTTTCTCCTCAAGCGCCACCGCCACCAGTTCATCAAGTCCTGGAAACGATGAGATAAAGCCTACGCCAAAGGGGCGGTCAGTCCGCTCCCGCACGGCGCGTATCTGCTCTCGGAGCCAGCCTGCTCCGCCGGGAGTGGTCCCGCCTATGAGGCCAAAGCCACCCGCCGACGATACCGCCGCCACCAGGTCA
Source organism: Dehalococcoidia bacterium (assembly GCA_963693605.1). GTDB lineage: Bacteria > Chloroflexota > Dehalococcoidia > Lucifugimonadales > Australimonadaceae > JAQBVZ01. The sequence goes on from CAVOAJ010000099.1 coordinate 3,946, forward strand.
GCCGTCGCTGTACCAGCCATGGGCGCGCTGATGATGGGGTGTTCTATGCCCAAAAGCTCTGTGATTCGCGTGTGGAGCATGGATGTCTCCTATGTCGGCACAAGTGCCCTCGTACCGTTCCACAAATTCAGGATAAGCCATCTGCGCCCGCGGTTGCCTGTCCGTCCGCGCCAAAGAACCAAGCCTTATCTACAGTTTCCCCAACAGGAAGTCCGTCACCACGCGGTTGTGCTCCTCCGCCTGCTCCCACTGGGGCCAGTGCGCGGCGTCCTTTATGAGCACGTACTGCGCACCGCTGCCAATGCGACTTGCCAGGTACTCACCTAGCTCAGGGCTCGCGCCCCGGTTGCAGTCCGTCCACATCACCAACGACTCCGACTTGAAGGTGGCGGCCTCCTCTTCTTCGTAGAAAAGCAGTCGTGGCCTGGGGGCTGACACGCCGTAGACCTTCCGCATGGACTCGAATATAGCGGGATCCTGATAGAGCTTGTACTGCACGTCAATCAGGTCATCCGTAAGGTGGTCAGGACTGGCCACAAGGTACTCCATGCGCTTGCGGACGGTGTCACGGCTGAAGTTGTTCACAGACTCCTGGCAGATGGGCACCAGCAGGTCGGCCTCAGGGCTTGCCTCAAATTCACGCTTGAAGCTCACGTAGAAGGAGCCGGAGTTGAATACCATCTTGCCGCTGCGCTCCGGGTAGCGCATGCCAATGTCAAAGGCCATGCCAGCGCCCATGGACTCACCCTCAAAGTGGGCCCACGGGATGCCCTCAGCGTCCATGAAGTCCAGGATAGCGTCAGCCTGCACACGCACACGTAGACCGGAGTCGTAAGGCTCCAGCGACGAGTAGCCGTGGTAGAGGGCGTCGATTGCGTAGACGTGGAAGTGCTCCGCCAGCGGCATCACGTTGCGTGCAAAGAGCTCCGCGCTGCTGCCGACGCCATGGATGAGGATAAGCGCATCGCCCTCGCCAGCCTCAATGACCCGATGCTTGTACTGCTTGCCCTTCACCACCCGTACCTGGCTCCCCATGAGGGAGACCCAGAGGGACTCAGCGTGTTTGTCAGCGGTCATAGTAGGGACTCCTGTAAAAGATGCCCACCTTTAAAATCGATAGTGGTTTGCCCCAAACCCGTTCGTCCTGGGGCGCTTAAAGGGCGAATAGGCGCTACGGCGTGGACTTGGTGCGGTTGTGAGCCTATACGATTGGGACCCGCACGTAGGTTGAGGAGATATCCTCACTCCATGTCTCCCCACGTCTCGCCAACCTTGATCTCAATCTTCAGCGGCACCGACAACGCCAAGGCGCTGGGCATAGTCTCCTGCAAAAGCGCCTTCACGTCCTCAATTTCCTCTTTTGGCGACTCAAAGATAAGCTCGTCATGCACCTGGAGGAGCATCTTGCTCCGTGCGCCAGAGTCGTCCAGCCGGTGCTGGATGGGCACCATGGCCTCCTTGATGACCTCCGCCGCCGTTCCCTGCACCGGCGCGTTGACCGCCATGCGCTCTGCCGCCTGCCGTTGGTGCATGTTGGAGGAGTGTAGTTCCGGCAGGTAACGTCTGCGTCCCAGCAGCGTCTCCACGTAGCCCGTCTTACGGGCCTCCGCCAGCGTCGCGTCAAGGTAGATGCGCACGCCGGGGTACGTGCCAAAGTACGTCTCAATGAAAGCTGAGCCCTCCTCCATGGAGAGTTCCGTCTGCTGTGCAATGCCAAAGGCGCTCAGGCCGTAGATGACACCAAAGTTCATCACCTTGGCCAGCCGCCGCATGTCTGAGGTCACGTCCTTCAGGTCCACGCCATAGATGTTCGATGCCGTGGCTGAGTGGATATCCTCGTCACGTTCAAAGGCAGCGAGCAGGGCCGGGTCTTGCGACAGGTGCGCCAGCACGCGCAGTTCAATCTGCGAATAGTCCGCCGCCAGCAGCAGCCAGTCAGGACGGCCCTCGGCCACAAAAGCCTTCCGTACGCGACGGCCCAATTCAGTGCGGACTGGGATGTTCTGCAAGTTGGGGTCGTTGCTCGACAAGCGTCCTGTGGCGGAGCCAGCCTGGTTATAGCTGGTGTGGACGCGGCCCGTGCGAGGGCTCACCAGTTCAGGCAGCGTGTCCACGTAGGTGGACTTCAGCTTGGTAAGAGAGCGGTATTCCAGAATTTGGTTGACCACGTCCAGAGCGCCGCCCTTGGCATTCTCCAGCATCTCAGGCGGCATCTTGGAGAACCCCTCCAACGTAGCCGCGTCGGTGGAGTACCCCGTCTGGATTCGCCTGCCCTTGGGGAGGTTCAATTCATCAAAAAGTAATTCGCCAAGCTGCTTGGGAGAGTTCAGGCCAAACCGATGGCCCACCAAGTCATACGCCTCACCCTCTACCCTGCCTATCTCCTCGCCAAGCTCCTTAGCCATATCCCGCAGCATGTCCGCGTCCAGCTTGATACCGTTCACCTGCATCCGCACCAGCACCGGCACCAGAGGCAGGTCATGCTTTACCAGCATCTCTTTCAGGCCAACCTCATCAAGCTCCTTCTCCAGCACCTCCATCAAGCGCAACGTCATGTCCGCGTCAGCAGCGGCGTAGGGTGCAGCGCGATCGACGTCCACAGCGTCAAACGTGATCTGTTTGCG
>CAVOAJ010000100.1:0-6469 GCA_963693605.1 Dehalococcoidia bacterium
GTCCTGCGCGCTTGGAGCCGTCTGGGTCCAGGCCAAGCTCAGGCTGGAGGTAGGTTGCAATTAGGATGAAGCTGAGAATCCGTTCAGGGTACGTGCAAACAAAGTGAGAGGTATTGGTGGCGCCCATGGAGTTCCCCGCTATGTGGAACTTGTCCAGGCACATGGCGTCCACGAAGTCCTTTACGAACTGCACGTGGGTCAGCACCGCGTTGTGGGGCCAGTATTCCTCGTCCGTGTCAGCCAGCCCAAAGCCAGGTTGGTCAGGCGCGTAAACGCGGAAGCCCTGAGAAGCCAGGTGCGGCACCATCCAGCGGCCCCAACCAGCCATTCCGGAAGAACCTTGGATGCCACCGTGGAGCAGCACCACGGACGGTCCCGTGTCTCCCGCAGTGATGTAGTGAGCCTTGGACCCATTTGCCAGTCGTACCCACCTGCTGGCAACGCCAGGAATGTGAATCATACCTTCATCGGTCAACGCCATTACTCGCCTCCTCGTATATCGTTCGTAACGTGGCTGGAACGGTAGCACCGGCCACAGGGACGGTCAAGCGTGGCAATCGCTAGCTCGCCAAGAACTCGTTGAGTAGAACCAGGGTCTCTGCGGGTTGTTCCCAAAGCGGATAGTGCCCCGTGGGCATCACTACGTAGCAGGCGTTGGGAATGACCCAAGGTTTGCTGGACTTGGACATCTCACCTTTTAGCGATGCATATTCCTCAGTCCACGTAGGGTACGGGTCCATGAAGTCGCCCTCTCCCCACATCACCAGCGTGGGCGCTTTGATGGCACTGAGACGGCGTTGGAGCAGGTAGCGCTTGCGGACGTTGGGCGTCATCATCTGGTGCAGCCATGGGTCCAGGCTGTGGAGGGCTCCCGGTTGGTCAACGACTGCCTTTGTCTCGGTCGCCATCGCTCGTAATTCCGCGTCGTCTGGGAGCCGAGACTTGTCTCGAAAACCGTTCCGAATTTCCTGTTCTATCTCTTCAAGCGATGGAATCTTCTCTGTACTGATGTCGGGTGAGGGCGGAACGTTCATCCCTGCGGAGGACATCAACACCAGCTTGTTGACTCGCTGCGGGCTTTCGTAGGAAAGCAGGGCTGAAATCCACCCGCCCAAGCTGTGGCCAATGAAGCTGGCCTTCTCAATGCCCTTGGCGTCCATGAACTCCCGCACTTGGTCCACGGCCATATCAAAGGTGGGGCCTTCCTCAATGGTGCGAGTGCTCATGCCAAAGCCCGGCATGTCTATGGCATACACGTGATGGGTCTTGGCAAGGTCTTCCAGGATGAAGCGATAGCTGCTTGCGGAAGTGGCCACACCCATGCCGTGGATGAGGATGAGGTGGTTGGCACCGGAACCTGCTTCATAGTAGCGAGTGCGTGTGCTGGTGAGGTCAATGAACTGCTGATACTTGGAAATGTCAGGCATGAAACCCTCCGGTTCTGGTCTGGGGGCGGCATTGTAGCAGCTATCAGCGAATAGCTGACCAGCGATTTGCCAAATACTGAAAGGATGAATTTCTAGGTGGCGTCGGCAGCCAGTGTGGGCTGTGAACTAGGGAGCTTGCCGCCGCTCAGTATGCGATGCGTTCCCATGATGTAATCCGCAAAGGGCAGTAACACATTCAGGTTGCTGTTGTGCTTGCGGTGGTGCTGTAAGTGGTTGTTATTCAGCCACTTGAATGCCCAGGTGTTTTCAAACCACCTGTCTTTAGGGACGTGCATGCTGTAGTGCAGGTATTCATAGAAGAACCCATAGAACACGAATGCCCCGAGCATTCCGGCCGAGACCGGAACGCTCAGCCACACGGCAAGAGCTATGAGTACCGGCGTATGAAGGAGGGTGGGGACCGCCGCTGACCAGCCCAGCGTCAGGTCATCATGAGGGCGATCACCAACCAGATAGGAATCGTCTCCTGCATAGGTGCGGTGATGGTCAAACGTGTGGCCTTTGAAGAAGAACTGCGTATGAATTAACGGGACGGGACGGTGCATTGCGTACCGGTGCACCGTCCATTCAAAAAAGCTTGCATAGACCAGAAATCCGGTAAAGGAAACAGCAAACAGAATAATAGGGGTAATCATCTTTGGGCCTAGGTAGAAGGTCTACGCATGGTAGCGGCTGGCTCCACCCGTTGTATACCCGCTGCTTCCTAAATTGCGGACGCCGCCAGCCATATTTCAGCGCCATTTGGCGCAATCAGTAGCCGCATTCTAGCTACGGAGAGCGTACACGAAAAACATAGTGGGAGTGGCTGGTGGACTATAAGCAGCAAAGGGTTAGCTATTCACCACTACCTTTCCGCTTATGTGTTCTTCAAATACTGCAAAATCAGAGCAGTGACCGGCTGCTGCAGCCGGTCACTGCTTTTCATGCCAAGGTAGACAGGCAATCACATGGCCGCAGGCTACTTCAGAACAGTGACGTGCCCATTATGCTTGTGGCCTTTGAGCACCTGATCGACCTCATCAAGCACGTTCCCGGGGTTAGACGGGTCCGTAAGGGTGCCGAGGGCAGAGATGCTTACTATGTCGAAGTCAGGGTCCCCAAACAGGTCGAAGTCAGGGTCTCCGAAAATTGCAACATCGAAGAGCGAATCAACTGAGAATCGGGCGCCGCCCAGCGTCCCTGGTTCTCCGTTCGAATAGACACGAACGTATTGAATATCAAAGAACGAGTCAACCGAGAACCCACGTAAGCTGCGTATCGCGTCAAGGGTGTCTCCGATTGTCACGCATCGTGAACCATCGGGGCAGATGTCGGTGGGGACTGAGACAACCAAATCCAGTTGAGCCTCGCCGTTTGTCCCTTGAGCTGCCAGGACTGGTCCACTCTGAAACCAACCACCAGCCATCACCGCGCCTACAATACCGGCCAGAACTAGAGCAACCATCCAGAACATCGACAGCCTTCGATTACTTGTACTCATGAATGCCTCCACCAAAAGGTCGCTGGATTACCAACGTCCCACGACTGTAGCATCAGGGAGGAGAATACGCATCACAGGAACAAAAGATTCCTGAGTCGGTGTTAGTGGCAGCAATAGCTGCTAATGGAGTGCAGATGAACCACTAGAGGGGCAAGTTCAGCGCAGGATAACGTGGCTTATCCTGACTAGCGTTCAAGCCACTGCCTTGCCCATGCCACCAACTACGGTAGCAATGGAAAAGGAGGGTGTATTAAATATAGGAGCGTTTGGTGGACCTGGAGGGATTCGAACCCTCGACCTCCTCAATGCCATTGAGGCGCGCTCCCAGCTGCGCCACAGGCCCACAACGACGCCGGAGCGTTGCCCCAGCTATGTCTAATATACCATCGTGGCTAAAGAGGCCACAACAGGGAGCCTCTACAATGATGGCCTACGCACGTGCCAGTCGGTTGCTTGCTGGTAGGCATGGGCTACTCGGAGCACCAGTGCGTCGTCAAAAGGTTTGCCGACAAGCTGCAAGCCGATGGGCAGACCGCCGGAGCTAAACCCGGACGGCAGCGATATGGCAGGCGGCCCGTTGAGATTGAAGATACGCGTCAGCCGGAGCAGCGTCTCGCGTGTCGGTGCGGGGTGGCCGTTTACCGTGGTCAGCGTCTCGCCAATGGTGGGTGCGGGCGCGGCTGTCGTCGGCGTCGCAATTAGATCAACGTGGCCCATAATCTCGCGCATCTTTTTGCCAACCATCGCGCTTACGCGCAGCGCCTGCATGTACTGGCCGGATGATATGAAGAAGCCGCCCTCCACCCGACGACGTACCGCAGGGTCGAAGAGGTCTCCCTGGGTGCGGATGTTGCGGGCGTGGTAGGCGTTGGCCTCTGTCGTGATGATTGTTGAGCTGACCGCCTCAGCGTAAGCCAGTTCTGGGAACGGCACCTCTTCAATGCGCGCGCCAAGGGACTCCAACTGAGCCATGGCCGCCTTGAAGGACTGCTCCACCTCTGGGTCCATCAGGTCCCATACATAGTCCCTGGGTACGCCAATGCGCAGGTCTCGCAGACCTTTGTCGAAGTCTTTCGTATAGTCGACGGCGGGCCGGTTTGCTGAGCCGGGGTCCCGAGGGTCATGGCCTGCCAAGATGTTCATGGCCAGAGCCACGTCCTGGGCGCTGTGGGCCAGGGGGCCTGGGTGGTCCAGCGTCCATGAAAGTGGGGTCACGCCAAAGCGACTCACCAGCCCAAAGGTTGGCTTGAGACCTGTGAGGCCGCAAAGGGAGGCCGGGATACGTACTGAACCGCCGGTATCTGTGCCCATGGCCAGAGGCGCTTCACCTGCCGCCACCGCGACACCTGATCCGCTGCTGGAACCGCCAGGCATGCGCTCTGTGTCCCACGGGTTGCGGGGAGAGCCGTAGTGGGCGTTTGCGCCGGTGGGGCCAAAGGCATATTCCACCATGTTGAGCTTGCCTATGGTGTACGCCCCCGCCGCCTTGAAGCGGGCGACGACCTCCGAGTCCTCTTCCGGCACAAAGTCCTTGTCTATCTGGGAGCCGGAGGTGGTCTTGACGTCTTTGGTCCAGAAAAGGTCCTTGAAGCCTATGGGCACTCCGTGGAAGGGGCCTTTGTAGCCCCCCTGTTGAATTTCTTTTTCCGCTACCTGAGCGGCCTCCATGGCCTCGTCAAAGGTGCGCGTGATAAAGGCGTTGAGCTTGGGTTCCAGGGCTTCGATACGCTCAATGAAGGCTTCCGCCACCTCCACGGGTGATACGGCTTTGCGCTGGATGCGTCGGCCAAGCTGAGCCACGGTCAATTGGATGAGTTCCTGGTCAGCCATGGCTACACCCCTTCCTTATCGAGGCTGAAGCTGTTGATGGGGTCAACGCCGGTGGTGTCGACTTCGTCCAAAGTGGCAAGGCGTTGGAGGAGCCCCTTCACTTCAGGGTAGAGGTCATCCATATGGGGGTCATTGGGGTCAAGGCCGTGCTGGGCTGCGAAAGCCAGGAAAGCCTCTTTGGAAAGTTCAGGTCGTTGGGTCATGGGCGCACCTCCGTGGGTCTTGCTGGCAGTATAGCAGGGGAGAAGGGTGTTCCTGCGTGCTTCTGGGGGCTTGTTGTGAGACATCGCTCCCTTCAGCATTCTCAAGCCCACGGTGCGGATTTGGCTGTGATTCTCAGCCCTTGTTCCTGCACACAGCTAGGTTGTGGCCAAGGCAGGGAAGCGCTACTTCAGATACTCCTCAAACCATGCACTCGCCTTAGCCCAGGCATCAGGGGCATGCTCCGGGCTGTAGCTGGGATTTCCAATGTCCATGAAGGCGTGTCCGGTGTCAGGGTAGACGTGAAATTTATGGAACTTGCCATGCTCTGTGAGCGCTGCGTCATACATGATGACATCCTCCGGCGGCGCGATGGTGTCATGCTCACCGTAAAGGCCTAGCAGCGGGCACTGGACATAGGCTGCCATGCCAATGGGCGGCACCGGGCGCAGCTCAGGCCCGGAGATGTCGTTGGGCATGATGGGGCCATAGCAGGTGATGGCGGCGTCGATGTCTGTGCCGCGCGCTGCGAATATGGTGGTGTAGCGTCCGCCTGCGCAGAAGCCTATGACGCCTATGCGACCGCCGAAGCTGGGTAGGTTACGCAGGTGGTCCGCAGCGCCCTGGAGGTCCTGCACCACCTGGGCATCTGAGAGGACGCCGACGGCCTTGCGAGCGAGTGCAATGGTGGAGACGTCAGGGTTATCCAACCGACTGTAGAGGTCCGGCGCTATGGCTAGGTAGCCCTGGGCCGCGAACCGGCGCGTGGTCTCTTTTATGAACTCCGATACGCCCCACACTTCTTGGATGACGACGATACCGGGAAATGGCCCGTTGCCTTCAGGCGTGGCAAGGTGCCCGCCGATGACCTCACCCCCTGCTTCGGTGAACTGGACCGGGCCGTCACTGACGTTGTGGGTGGTCATAGGTGACTCCTGTGTGGGCTGGTCAGGTGGCGGATTATAGCAGGCGCGCGCTCTACGAGTGGGCCGCCGATTCTACTGTTCCATTATGTGCCATTCTGTTCCACGAGCATCGCAGGCTGAGGCGTTTGTCTGGGCTTGGTCTCAACAAGAGCGTTACTCCAGTGTAGGAAGTGGGTGGCGCTCAGGCAATAGAGAGATGGCGTGGGGTGCTAGGTGGGTGGCGGGATTAACTGGGCGTGTTTAGACTCTCGCTATGGATATCAATTTAGACCCTTCGGTGGCACGAGGTTACAAAAGCCTTAGCCAAATAGCACGGCGCATTACGGAAGACTGGGCAGATAGGAACCTATATTGTGTGGCGTGCTCTTCTAATCATATTGATGCCGAGAGGGTCGGGAATCCAGTCACGGACTACAAGTGTCCTGCCTGTGACACTATCTACCAGTTGAAAAGCACCAAGTGGTCGTTTGGAATCACAGTGACCAATTCTGCATATGAAAAGAAAATGGCTGCTATTTCCACAGGCAATGCGCCTCATTACGCCTTCCTCCAATACTCTCCAATTACCTGGCAAGTCAGAGACC
>CAVOAJ010000101.1:0-6463 GCA_963693605.1 Dehalococcoidia bacterium
AGAATGCTTGTGGCCATAGGTGAGGACCTTGCGCGGGTGGGCGTCTCCTTTGACGTCTGGTTCAGTGAACGTGACCTTTTCAGCCAGGGCCAGTATGACAAAGCCATGGGGCTGCTTGAGGAACAGGGGTATACCGCTCACAGGGACGGCGCAAAGTGGTTCACATCCACTGCCCTTGGTGAGGAGAAGGACAACGTTTTGGTGCGGAGTACCGGCCAACCAACCTACTTTGCCTCTGATGTTGCCTATCACTTCAATAAATTTGTAGAGCGTGGCTTTGACCGCGTGATTAATATTTGGGGCGCTGACCACCAGGGCCACGTCCCTCGCATGAAGGCTGTGATTGGCGCGTTGGGCGTGGATCCGGAGCGACTCACCATCCTCATAGCGCAACTCGTGGCCTTAAGGCGTGGCGGTGAGGTTATGCGCGTCTCCAAGCGGACGGGTGAGTTGATAACGCTCAAGGAGCTTGTTGATGAGGTTGGCGCGGACGCCTGTCGCTACTTTTTCCTTGCGCGCGCAGCGGAGAGCCAGATGGAGTTTGACCTAGAGCTGGCTAAGAAAGAGTCCACGGACAACCCTGTTTACTACGTTCAGTACGCCCATGCTCGTATTTCCAGCATTCTCAAGTTGGCCCGTGAGCGAGACATCGACTGGTCAGACGGGGACGTATCGCTGCTCACGCATGAGGCGGAACTGGCCCTCATTCGCAAGATGGTGGTGCTGCCGGAGTTGGTGGACACCATTGCCAAAAACCTTACGCCGCACGTGCTTCCCCACTACGCAACGGAACTGGCCACGGCCTTCCACTGGTTCTATGACCACTGCCGGGTGGTGTCCTCCAATGTTGAGGACATGCCCATGACCAAGGCGCGCCTCCAGCTTTGCCAGGCCAGCAAGACAGTCTTGGCCCGTACGCTTACGCTGATGGGCATGTCCGCCCCTGAGCAGATGTAAACCAGCCTAACGGCTTGGTGTAGCTTTTCTCCAATTCCCCCAGCGGCATATTATGCCCCAGTGGGGTAAGGCATTTTTCATATACAAGAGGCAGTCATGGCAAGCACGCTACGGCTCAGCACTGCGGGCATGTTGATGGTGGTACTACTCCTGGCATTAGCCGCTTGTAATTCTGGCAGTACTGGTGAGACGGAGAACCATACCGACACCTTTACCGTTAAGGCGGGGGCGGTTTTGGTAGTGGATAACCAAAACGGTTCCGTGGACGTGGTGGTTGGAGGTGAAGGAGCGATCACCGTTAAGACCACTGTCTACAACCCTGACAAAGTTGAGTACGTGGCTGAGCTTGACGGAGATACAGTTCGAATAAAGGCAAATATTACGGGCGTCTTTGGCAATTTGGGTGGGGCCAGGACAGGAGCGGACATCAAAATAACCGTTCCGCCAGACACTGAGCTCTTCTTGGAGTCTAGCAACGGTCGTGTTGAGGTATCGGGTATCTCGGCCAAAACGAAGATTGGTACATCCAACGGGCGGGTCAGAGTGAGCAGCGTTACTGGGCGCATGGACGTTCGGACGAGCAACGGGGCCATCGAGGTACGTGGAGGCGGGGGGGAGTATCACCTGCGGACGTCTAACGGGACCATAGATATGGATGACTTCCAAGGCAGCGTAGACGCAGTCACCAGCAACGGGGGGATAGAATTCTCTGGAAACCTCGACCATGGGACGGCGAGCCGCTTGGAGTCTAGCAACGGCCATATTGAGGTCGAGTTCATCAAAACGCCTAGCGTTGAAATCGACGCCAGCACCTCCAACGCGGAGATACACCTTGAGCGAGCTATCACCACAATGTCTGTCGGCTCTGGGCACATTGAAGGGATCATTGGCGATGGCGATGGCGAGGCGAAATTGAAGATTAGGTCGTCCAATGGGAGCGTGACCATTCGGTGATGCGTGACCCCCTCATGTGCGCGTTTCTTGTAAGACCGGTGGGCGTTGCCGCACACCCCTGAGCGTGCAACAATCATCCAACTTAGTGAGTCTGGTTGGAATGTAAGGAGGCTTCATGGCACAGGCACCGGCACAGCAACAAGGCAGGCGTGAACGGGATCCTAACCACAAAGTCAGAGTGGAGCCAACCGCGAAGTGGATTAGGGGAGTCTTAGGTGGCAAGACCATTGTGGACACCAAGCGTGCGTTGATTTTGTTTGAGACCAGCCACACCCCCGTCTACTACTTCCACAAAGACGATGTCCGCATGGACCTGATGCAGCCCACTGATAAAAACACCAACTGCCCCTACAAGGGTGATGCCTCGTACTGGACCGTCACCGTTGGCGACAAGCTGTCTGAGGACGCACTGTGGGGTTACGCAGACCCCTATTCCGACGCTCCTGACATCAAAGACTACGTGGCCTTTTACTGGAACAAGGTGGACCATTGGTTTGAGGAGGAGGAAGAGGTCTACGTCCACGCCCGGGACCCCTACAAGCGAGTGGACACCATGCTCAGTTCCCGTCACGTCCAGGTGGTCATAAACGGTGAGACGGTGGCGGACACTCACACCCCAACGTTGCTTTTTGAGACGGGCTTGCCCATCAGGTACTACATCTCCAAGACTGACATCCGCATGGATCTACTGACGCCCACAGATAGGCTAACCCGCTGTCCTTACAAGGGCGCGTCCAACTACTATTCGGTCACTGTGGGTGATGAAGAGGCGGAGAACATTGCTTGGTACTATACGTACCCCATCCCTGAATCCGGCAAGGTAGCCGGGCTGGTGGCGTTCTTCAATGAGCGGGTGGACATCTACGTGGATGGTGAGTTGATGGAGAGGCCCAAGACCAAGTGGTCAGCGGCAAAGCCCGTCAGCGGTTAACTCAATCCCTTAACGTAAAAGAAAAGGGCCTCTCCATAGAGAGGCCCTTTTCCATTACTGAACGTTTTTACTGACTAGGCCCAGGCGCTGAGGTCCACACTGGGCAACTGGGTCTCGCCCATGAGATACGTATCGATGCCATGAGCCGCTTGTCGGCCTTCAGCGATGGCCCAGACCACCAGTGACTGTCCCCGCGCCATATCACCCGCCGCAAAGACCCCTGGAATGCTGGTCATCTTCATCTTGTCCGCCTTCACGTTGCCCCGTTGGTCCAATTCAACGCCAAGCTGCTCCAACACCCCCTCGTGCTGCGGGTGTAGGAAGCCCAGAGCCAGCAACACCAGAGACGTTTCAATCTCGAATTCGCTGCCAGGTATCTCTTTCATGCTAGGCCGCCCCGATTCATCCGGTGCGCCCCATTCAATACGTGCAGCATGAAGCTTCTCCAGCTTGCCGTTGCTGCCGGAGAAGCTCTTGGTCAGGATGTTGTAGTCCCTGATACCGCCTTCTTCATGGGCAGCCGAACTGCGGAGGATAAGCGGCCACACGGACCACGGGTTGTTTGCAGGGCGGTCAGTTGGTGGCTCAGGAAGAATTTCATACTGATAGACAACCTCCGCTCCGTGCCGGTGCGCTGTACCAAGGCAGTCGGCGCCAGTGTCGCCGCCGCCAAGAATAACAACGTTGCGGCCCTCCGCAGAGATACGCTCAGCAGGGTCTACTGCGGCTCCACCATTGATGCGGTTCTGTTGAGTCAGGTAGTCCATTGCTGGGTATACGCCTTCAAGCTCTTCACCTGGGACGCCCAACCTTCGTGGGATGGTTGACCCGCCCGTCAGGCAGATGGCGTCATAGTCCCTGCGAAGCTCCTCAATAGCTACGTTCACACCCACATTGGCGTTCGTGCGGAACTCCACACCCTCAGCGGCCATGAGGTCAACGCGTCGCTGTACCACGCTCTTTTCCAGCTTGAAGTCAGGAATGCCCAGGGAGAGCAGCCCACCAATTCTCTCGTTACGCTCAAAGAGGGTCACGTTGTGGCCTGCGCGGTTGAGCTGGTAAGAGGCGGCCATCCCTGCGGGCCCTGAGCCAATCACCGCCACGCGCTTGCCCGTACGCTTTGCCGGTGGCTCAGGCTTGATCCAGCCCTCTTGAAAGCCACGGTCCACAATTGCCTTCTCAATGTACTCAATAGTCACAGGCTCTTCATTGATGGAGAGCACGCAGGAAGCTTCACAGGGAGCAGGGCAGATGCGGCCCGTGAATTCAGGGAAGTTGTTGGTTGCGTGGAGAGCGGCCAGAGCCTCTTTCCAGCGGCCCTTGTAGACCAGGTCATTCCAGTCTGGAATCAGGTTACCCAGAGGGCAACCCTTATGGCAGAAGGGGAGCGCGCAGTTCATGCAACGCGCGCCCTGATCCCGTACCAGTTGCTCAGGCCACTCCTGGTAGAGTTCCTTGTAGTCCTTGATACGCTCAGCAGCCGGCCTGCGCTCAGGGGGCTCGCGGTCAAATTCTAGGAATCCAGTGATCTTACCCATTGTTCACCGGCTCCAATTCACCACGTTTGCGCGCTTCTATGACCCACCGGTAGTCCCTGGGATAGACCTTCACAAATTTTGGAAGCATTTCATTCCACGCGCTCAGGACGCGTTTGGCGTTACCGCTCTCCGTGTGGAGCAGATGTGCCTCAATAAGCCCCCGTAACTCTTCTATATCTTCGTGGTTCACCACCGGTTCAAGATCCACCATCTCCTGATTGCACCGGCTGGCAAAGTCGTTTGTTTCATCTAGCACGTAGGCGATTCCTCCGCTCATGCCAGCGGCAAAATTGCGACCCGTGGGGCCCAGAACCACCACGCGGCCATTGGTCATATATTCACAGCCGTGGTCTCCCACGCCTTCAATCACCGCGCGGGCTCCACTGTTGCGGACACAGAAGCGCTCTCCACCTGTGCCACGGATGAACACTTCACCACCGGTGGCTCCGTAGAGTGCCACGTTGCCGATGATGACGTTTTCTTCAGGGACGTAGCTGGCCTCCTTGGGCGGTACAACCACAATCCGGCCTCCGGAAGCGCCTTTGGCAAAGTAGTCGTTAGCGTCCCCTTCCAACCTGAAGGAGATGCCCTTGGCCAGGAATGCGGCAAAGCTCTGTCCTGCAGACCCTGTGAAGCGAGTGTGGATGGTGCCTTCCGGCAACCCGTCCTCACCGTAACGCCTTGCCACCTCACCGCTCAGCATTGCGCCCACGGTACGGTTGGCGTTCCTGATGGGCATTTCAATGTCCACCGGCACGCGGTGCTCCAAAGCCTTCATGGACTTAGCGATTAACTCATTGTCCAAGGCCCGTTCCAGGCCGTGGTCTTGGTTATAACTGTGATGCGTTGCCACTCCGGGGCCAGCTTCGGGCATGGTCAGCAGACCGCTGAGGTCAATGCCGCGCGTCTTTTGCCAGTGTTCAACGGCATCGCTCGTCTCAAGCCGGTCCACGCGGCCTATCATTTCATTCATGGTGCGGAAGCCTAGCTCCGCCATGATTTCGCGCAAGTCCTCTGCAACGAAGAACATGTAGTTGATCAAGCTCTCCGGCTTACCCGTAAACCGACTCCTGAGTTCCGGGTCCTGGGTGGCGATGCCCACTGAGCAGGTGTTGAGATGGCACTTGCGCAACATGATGCAGCCCTGCGTTACCAGAGAGGCTGTTGCTATGCCGAATTCATCTGCTCCCAGCAGACAGGCGACCGCGACGTCACGTCCTGTCTTTATCTGCCCGTCCGTCTGCACAACGATGCGACCACGCAGGTCGTTTTGCACCAGCACCTGTTGCGCCTCAGCCACACCCAGCTCCCATGGAAGGCCGGCGTGCTTGATGGACGACTCTGCCGATGCGCCGGTGCCTCCCGTGTCACCACTAATGAGGACCACGTCTCCGTGGGCCTTCGCGACGCCTGCCGCTATGGTGCCGACACCTACCTCCGCTACCAACTTCACGTGGATACGGGCCTGGGAGTTCACGTTTTTCAAGTCATGGATGAGCTGTGCCAAGTCCTCAATGGAATAAATGTCATGGTGCGGCGGTGGCGAAATCAACTCAACACCTGGCGTTGAGTTGCGTACCCAGCCGATGTATTCGTCAACCTTATGGCCGGGTAGCTGCCCACCCTCACCGGGCTTTGCGCCTTGGGCCATTTTGATCTGTAAGTCTGTGGCGTTCACGAGGTAGTTGGTGGTCACGCCAAATCTACCTGACGCTACCTGCTTGATGGTGCTGTGACGCCGGTCACCGTTGGCGTCTGGCTTGAACCTACGGTGGTCTTCTCCGCCCTCACCGCTGTTGGAGCGCGCACCTATACGGTTCATTGCAATGGCCAGGCTCTCATGAGCCTCTCTGCTGATGGAGCCGAGTGAAATGGCGCCCGTGGCAAACCGCTTGACGATCTCGGTCGCGGGCTCCACCTCATCAAGAGGGACTGGTTTGTCCGTCAGTTTGAACTCCAGCAGGCCTCGCAGGGTACATAATCGGCGCTCATACTCATTGGCCAGGGCCGCAAACTGCTTGTAAGTCCTGCCGTCATTCATCCGGCTGGCGTACTGAAGCTTAGCAACAGTGTCCGGGTTCCA
>CAVOAJ010000102.1:0-6462 GCA_963693605.1 Dehalococcoidia bacterium
ATCTGCACGCTAGCGCGGGAACTCAACGCTGAGTTTGAGTGGGCAGCTCACTCACGAGAGGCCGTTGAGGCAGGCGTTCGCCCAGAGGCAGTGCAAGCTGTGCGAAACAAGACCACGCCGGATGGCCTCACGCCTGACGAGGCCACGGTGGTGGCGTACGTCCAGCAACTCCTGCGTCCGCCCTATCGCATCAGCGACGCAGCCTACGACGCCATGAAGAAGCTGCTTGGCCCTGAGCATATAGCGCAGATGACATGCATCCTGGGCGCGTACTCCATGCTGGCGGTGGCCATGAACGCCTTTGCCATTGAAGCCCCTGAAGGCGCTGACAAGCTGCCGCTGTAATCCGCGACGCACATCTTTCAGTAGGGCTGGGTGGTTGTTTCGATAATGAGTAATGATTATCTCGAGAAAGTAACTTCATTACCTGAAAAACCTTGCTCGAAATTAGTTTTTATCCATACATTGGAATATAAAATCCTCTTTGGTGCAGTTGGCGGCTACATAGACGGTACAGTATTCATATCGAGTGGGAAATTTGAGGTATCCTTTCGACTCCAAGTCGCATTTTTTTGAAGGCCTATTTAAGGAAAATGGCGTAATTCGCCTTAAATACTTCCCCAATTGCCATATCAAAAAGGAGTATGCGGTGCTCTTTCGCGGATATTTGGAGATAAGCTCTGATTCAAAGAACTGGTAGACGCCAGTATTAAACATGTCTCCGCTGCCTAAAACCGATTGCTTCATCGTCGAAGTAGGGGCGCACGACTGTGCGCCCCTACTTCATAATTCCTGCTGCACAAGCCGTCAGTTACGGCTTCGGGGCTTCTTCACCGGGGACCCAAGGCCAGTACTTGGCCGTGACGCCACCGTCCACTCGTATCTCCGTGCCCGTCATCATGGACGACTCATCCGACGCCAGGAAAACGAAAGCAGGCGCGTGGTCCTCCGGGGTAGGCATTCTGCCCATGGGCGACAGCCGCTGGAACTGGTTGGCGAATTTGGTGGAGCGACCCGTGAAGGCTGGTGCGTTACGGCGGTTTTCTATAATGAACGGATCTATGGGCTGCGTGGCCGTGGGTGTGAACATGTTGACCCGGATGCCGTACTCCGCAAGCTCCATGGCGGCTGAGCGCGTGAAGTTGATCATGCCCGACTTGGCGGTTGAGTAGCCGATATTGCCCGGCTCACCCTGCCAGCCAGCCGTGGAGATGATGTTGATAAAGCTCCCTGGCAGACCCTTCTCAATGAGCGACGTGGCTACGTGCTTGGTAAAGAGGAACGCGCCACCCTGGATGACCTCAAGCTGGCGCATGTACTCGACGTAAGGCATGTCCACCACACCTTTGCGGTTGACAATCATGGCCGCGTTCACCAGCACGTCCACCTTGCCCCACTTGGCAACGAGGCTCTCGACTGTGGACTTCACGAAGGCTTCATCCGTCACGTCTCCAGGAATGGCGACAGCATCCCCGCCTTCAGCGATGACTCTATCAGCCGACTGCTGTGCTACCTCTGGCTTGATGTCGTTGCAGGCAACCTTTGCGCCTTCGCGGGCAAAGGCCCTGGCAACTGTCCCACCAATATTGAGGCTAGCCCCCGTAATAATGGCAACCTTACCGTCGAGTCGGCCCATGAGCGTCTCCTTTTCATGAGTAACGTTATGTAAAACGAATCAGCCGGATGCGGCTGGTGTTGTGAGCAGCGGTCGCAAAGATTCAAGGCTCTTCGGAGTCGAGGCAACCTCACCTCGTTCAATTTGGTGCATCAGGTTAGTGGCAGCCGCGTTGAGGGGTGTGGGCACGCCTTTCTCAGCGCCCTTGCGGGCAATCAGGCCGTTGAAGTACTCAACCTCAGTGACACGACCCCGCAACACGTCCTGTAATAGCGACGTAGCAGCCTCCGGCTTGATGCGCGTAGACCGTATCGCTAGGTCGTCTTGCACTTCAGTCGACGCGCCCGCAGCGCAGGAGTGGACCTGCTCCGGTGAGTACACGCCCATGATGTGCTCTACATCGTAACCGTCAGCGTGGGCCACATGCAGCGCCTCTGCTGCAATGCCAACAATGATGTCGCGGGCCAGGGGGTCAGCCAGCAGCGCCGCTGAACGCAGGCCAGAGATGCCCGCCGTTACGTTGACCATGCAGTTGGTGATGAGTTTTGTCCAGCGCTCCAGCATGAGGTTGTCTGAGGTCACGGCAGGCCACACGGCATCCATAATGCCTCGTAGCTCTTCGGTCTTTGGCCCCGCGGGACGTAGATATTCACCCATGATGACGCCGGGGGACGGCCCACTGCCGGACTGGGATATGGACGTTGACCAAGTAACGTGGCCGGGATCCAAAAGCACGGCGTTGATGAGGATAGCCCCGCCAAAGGTGCGCTCGGCACCCACGACGGGGGCGATAACCTCTTCATTGATGCTGTTCTGGAGGCTCACCACCCAGGAATCCGGCGCTAGGTAGGGGAGGATGGTGTTCAGAGCGCTGACGGTGTCGTAGGACTTCACGCACATGAACAGTATGTCCACGAGGCCGCCAAGCTGGTCCAGCTCTGTGGGACGAATGATACGCGGGTCGTAGCGGTGCTCACCGTCGGCGTCGTGGACAATCATGCCCTGTCGCTGCACCGTCTCCACCTGCGGCTCCCACGGGTCGACAAGCGTGACGTCGTCTTGAGCCGCGCTGAGCCTGGCGCCCACTTGTCCGCCAATGGCTCCTGCGCCGTACACAACAATTCTCTTGGCCATGATGTGTCCTTATGTGCCTACATATGCTTCGATGTGGCGAGCGGAGCTACTACCTAATAGCTTGACCCGCCGGACTTGCGCTTGGCCACGGCGGCCTGGGCGCGCAGGCTCATGACGTTCTTAATACGCACGTTGACCAAAGCAGCCTTGCCCGCGTCAAAGGCGCGTTCCAGAGCTGGCGACAGCTCCTCTGCCTTCTCAACGTACTCTCCGTGAGCGCCAAGCCCCTGTGCCACGATGTCATACCGAAGCGGCGAGAGGTCGGCCGCCACAGTGCGACCGTAGAACTGCTCTTGAATGTTCTTGTCGATGCCCCACCCGGCGTCATTGCCCACCACCGTTACCACGTCCAGACCGTGGCGCACTGCCGTGTCCAATTCCATGCCGTTGAAGCCAAATGCACCATCGCCACTGACAGCCACCACGCGAGTGTGAGGTCTCGCCAGCTTGGCGGCCATGGCCGTGGGAAGGGCAGAGCCCAGCATTCCTAGGTTAGGAAGGTAAAACCAGCTACGAGGGCTGCGAGCCTGATGGAAGCCTCGGCCAAAGTGGCCGTAGTCGCCACCGTCAAACACGATTGTGTCTTCAGGCTTCAAAAAGCCCTCCAGCGTCTTGTGCACCAGCATAGGGTGGATGGGCGTGTCCATGGTGGCGTAACTCTCAAACCACTCCTTCTGGGCAGCGCGCTTGGCCCGCAGAGCGTCCAGCCACGGGAGGTCAGTCCACGTGTGCTTGGTCGCCTCATCCGCAAGCTGCTCCACGATGACGCGAATATCGCCCAGCATCGCGATGTCGACTCCACGGTTGCGGCCCAACTCAGCAGGCGATGGGTCCACCTGGATGAGCTTGGCGTCCGCAGGCAGTAGCGGCGGCTGGCCGTAGTTGACGCTGAAGTCCAGCTTCTTGCCAAGGATGAGAACCAGGTCAGCCTCTTTGATAAGGTTGGCGGCCTGGTTCTGGCTGAGGTCAAAGAAACCCATGCAGTAGGGGTGGTCATCCGACACGATGCCTCTGGCTGATTCGTCGTTCATCAGCGGCACACGCGTGGTCTCCAAGAAGCGTTCCAGCGCAGCCGTACTGCCGTCGTCGTAAGCGGCCGGGTTGCTGGCGATGATGACGGGCTTCTTGGCCTGTCGCAGCAACCCAATGGCTTCTACAATCTGCGCTGGGTCCGCAGCCACTGGCGCCCTGCCCCTGGACTGCTGGGGAGTGTAGAGCGGTATGCCGGAGTTATCCACAACCTGCTCTTGGATGTCGATAGGTATCGTCAGGTGAACGGGGCCCCACCGGCCGGTGTAGGCGGTGCGTAGCGCAAGAGCCACGTATTCAGGGATGCGACGGGCGTCCCGCACAAGCCATGCACCCTTGGTGACGGGCTTGGCCATGTTGATCTGATCCAATTCTTGCATGATGCCGCGGTCTATGTTGGCCAGCTCAGCGGAACCGCTAATGGAGAGAACGGGGCTCTCACTGGACATGGCGTAGGCCAGCGAGGGTATGACGTTGGCAAACCCCGGCGTTGTCACCATGGTGACGCCAGGCTGGCCGGTGATGCGCGCCCACGCGTCAGCCATGTGCATCGCAGCCTGCTCATGTCGCGTGTCGATAAAGCGGAAGTCGTAGTCAGACATTACGTCCAAAGCTGGCAAGATATGGTCGCCCACCAGCATGAAGATGTTGCGTATGCCCTCCAGTTGCAGGGCCTGAGCTAGTAGATGGCTGCCGGTAACCGTGGGTGATGATGATGTGGACAAAAAAGTCTCCCGTAGGCGATTGTTTGGCATCCGAGGCGCTTGCCATGGAGCGAGGCGATGCTACAAGGGCGTTAGAGGACGGTCAAGCAAAGCGGCGGTTGACGGCCAAGCGTCGCCAGGCATAGGCTGCGTCGCAATTAGACCGCAGTATCGTAGGAGGCAGTCATGGCGCTGACAAGCGAAGGCATTATCAACATACCGGGGCTCATGAGCCGTTGGGTCAAGCTGGCGAACGGGGCCAACGCTCATTACATGACGGCTGGCGACACTGGCCCAGCAGTCATCCTGCTCCACGGCGGCGCGGCTGGCTCCTCCGGCACCGCCGGATGGCGGTTCATGGCCCCATTCCTAGGTGCCAACGGCTTCCGCGTCTATTGCCCAGACCAACCGGGGTTTGGCCTGGCTGACACCCGTGAAAACTACTGGCCCAAGGATGGCATCCTGAGCCACGTAGAGTTCATTCACGATTTTGCAGATGCGCTGTGCCTGGACGAATTTCACATTGCGGGAAACTCCATGGGCTGCGTCAACGCCATCCACTACATGCTAGCCAACCCCACGCGGGTGAAGAGCTTTGCAGTCATAGCCGGACACATAGGCAACCTGGTAGCACCTGAAAACCGCCCCAAGAGCCTCATAGACATCAACATATTTGACGGCTCTGAGGCCACCATGCGGAAATTGATGGAGTACATCATCCTTGACCCTTCAATGATTACTCAGGACCTGATGGACATGCGGGTGGGGGCAGGCAAGCGTCAGTGGGAGTCCTATCAGGCGTGGTTTTGGGCGTTCCGTGGCCGCACTCAGGCGGGCGACCCACCTGGCCCCAAGGTAACGCAGTGGCTGACCACCAAGGGCAGGCTGGATACGCTACTGGATATTCCTGGCATCTACCTCTATGGCCGCAAGGACGTGCTGCTCCCGCTGGAGTACGGGTTTGCCCAAGAGGACGTGCTGCCCACGGTCCAGTTTTTCTACCCGGAGAACACGGGCCACCAGGGCCAGACCGACCAGCCGGAGATGTTTGGCCAAGCGTTCCTGGAGTTCTTCCGTGATGGCAAGGTCAGCCGCAAGACCGCCGACTGGGCTGGCGTGTCAGATCGCAGGCCAGAGTTGCCGCACCTGGTTGATCAGGGTTAAGGGGACAAGCCGCGCTATCGATAGTAGGCCTGATTGTCCGCAGGGAACTGCGCGGGACAACTCTCCTCGCCCTGAGCCATCTCCATCTCCATCTCCATCTCCATGCCAGAGCATAGCTGGAGGTAGGTATAGGGTATGGGGTGCGAGTAATGCTCATAGCAGTGCTCGGTGATCACTGCCTCGGGGTCCGCGAAGGAAGGCTGGCCGAGCTCCGTACGCACGGTCCAGTTCTCACCGTTCACCTGCACAACATTGTCTGCTCCCAATACTACGGTGATACCCCAATCAGCACTCGGAGTCGCAGAGCCGCCGCTCGTGTACCGTTGCAGGAACCATCCGCCGGAAATGATACCTAGCAGGTCCGGTGAGCCGGGACACTCCGTTGTGCCCACCTGGCCTCCAACCAAATGGAAATATTCCCGACCCAACGCCTCACTGTAATAGCTGTATGGGCAGTCCTCGTGCCGTAGTTTCTGCAAATCTCCCGCTTCTTCATAGCGCAGTTGGTTGGAGACGCTGATGAAATCATTCATCACGTTGAGCACGTCATTGGCCTGCTTGAGGCTTGGGGTCATCACGACGTTATGGAAGCAGTTTTAGAGAGCCTCCACGCCGGTGACTTCCATGACGCCTAGCACGAGATAGAAGAGATGCTGACAGGCACCGTGACACCCGACCTTAGTCTGCAGAACCTCCATCTGCAGCAGGCGTTGGCGGCCATTGCAATGGATGAGGTGCCTAACGCACTCCATCACGTGCTCCACGCAAAGAATGAGGCCGATCCGTCAGTCGCAGATGCGCTCTCGGAAATCGTAG
>CAVOAJ010000103.1:0-6444 GCA_963693605.1 Dehalococcoidia bacterium
CCACGTTTTGAATGCTGCGCTTGCGTCCATGCCCGGCAAGGCACGGCGTTTGGGAGCCCCGCCCTCCGAGTCTTGAATTTGCTCATCCTCCGGGAGCTCGCCGGGAGCAGGGTCCTTGGTGAGCAGGAAGGCTACGGGTGTCCAGAGGATGCAGGCACCGCCCAGGATGTAGGACGTGGTCTGCCAGCTTGTGTTCTGAATGAGGACATTGGCGATGGGTGCGATGATCAGCCCGCCAAAGTTGGCCCCCATATACGTGATGCCCACCATCTTGCCGTAACTGGACCGGAACCAGAGCCCCAGCAATTTGCCCGCCGGCAGGACGATGGCCCCCACAAAGGCGCCAAACAGGAGGGCGTGCAGCGCGTACCAGTGCCATAGCTCGGTCATGAGCGGTCGCAGTGCAATGCTGATGCCCACCACCAACAGGCTGACGGTCATCACCCACCGCGCTCCAATACGGTCTATGGCTCGCCCTGAGATGGGAGCCATGAGCCCCATGGTGAAGGAGAATGCCAAAGCTCCGTTGATCTGCGTGCGGGTCCAGCCGAATTCTTGCTCCAGCGGGGAAATAAAGAAGCCAAAGCTGTATTGGGTGGCGCCGTTGCCCAGGCCAATAAGCACAAAAGTAGCTAGAACAACTGCGTGGCCACGATGGAAACGCCGGGGGCGAAGGGGCTTGCCGGTGGCAGCGGTGTTCAAAAGAGGCCTCAAGGTGCGAATGACTGGGCAACCATGCTAGCCGGTGACGCCTGGTGCGGCAAGCGCGGGGCTTGGCGGTATAATCACCCGGCTAGCATATTTTGGAGGAGCCATGAGCCTGACTATCGACATTACCGACGTAACCGAGGTACCAATGCCTGAGGCGGGCGACTTCTCTGCGAGGGCCGAGGCGGCCGGGTTCGACGGGGTGGGTGTGCGTGACAACCAGGCAACAGGGCGTGATAGCTACCTGCGACTGGCGATGGCAGCTCTCCATACCTCCAAGGTCAACCTCTTTCCAGCGGTAGGCAACCCCATCACCAGGCATCCGGCGGTGGTTGCTTCGTTGATGAATTCGTTAAATGAGCTTGCACCGGGTCGTGCGCGATTGGTCATGGGCGGCGGCGAGGGCTCCGTGGCCCACATAGGCGTTCCGCCAGCGACCATTGCCCAAGTACGGGAGGGCGTGGGAACCATACGGCGACTGCTGGGCGGTAAGAGCCTTGGCACGGAAGACTCAAGCCATGGCGGTTCTCACTTTGCGTCTGATGATGCGCCGCCCATCTACCTGAATGCCAGCAGCCCTCGCATGCTGGAACTGGCCGGTGAGCTTGGCGACGGCACTATGGTGATGGTGGGCACGCACCCAGGCATTGTGGGGCTGGCACGTGAGCGCATTCAGACGGGCGCTCAGGCGGGGGGACGCGACCCGAGCAATTTCGACATCTCTTTCGCGTTACCGGTATTCATGGACGCGGACCTGGATGCGGCAAGGCAGCGGGCGCGCACGACACTCTTCTGGTGGCTGCGCCGTCCCCGGCGACTCTTCACGAGCAACACCCGTGAGCTTGGCCTGGACCTGCCGCTGGTAACTAAACCTGAGAACATCCCTGACGCCGCTGTGCCAGCACTATGCGACGCGATGGGGTTGGTGGGCACGCCTGAGCAGTGTGCGGAGCAGCTTGAGCGCTTCGTGGCGTCATGCGATGCGAGCCACGTCCACCTGGCGATTTATGGCAATCAGCAGCAGGCAGAGCAGACCTTTGAGTCGCTGTGCAAGGTTGTTCTACCGCGCTTGAGGTGAGCGTCGCGCTTATGCGGGTTTGGCGGCTATGAAGAGTCCGCGTCCCCTGAGACCCACGGGGTCATAGGTAACGGTAAACCCCTGGCTGCGCAGAATTTCTTCAACCTGCTCGTTTGTGAACAGCCCCAACTCATGCCGTTCTGAGAACCGCTCAAACCCGTTCTCTGTCGCTACCAGGTACTCAAAATTCAGTGTGGAGACGTTTCCCTCTTGTCCGCTGATGTTCATGCGGGCAATTTTCATATCAGGGTTGTCCACAAAGTCGGCCACCACGGCTCCTGGATTCCAAAGCTCAGGGGGAATCCACGGCTCGATGATGAGCACGCCGCCGGGCCTGATGTGGCTACACATGCAGGTCAGCGCTTGAGCAAGCCGCTCCACGGTTTTGACGTACCCAATTGAACTGAAAAGGCAGGTAACCGCGTCAAACTGCTTCCCAAGGTCAAAGCGTGTCATGTCCGCCAAGTGCAGCGTTGCTTCTGGCACGCGTTCCGCAGCAATGCCCAGGAGGTCAGGGTCTATGTCCAACCCTTCAACGTTGAGCGTTTTGGCCCAAAAGGAGAGGTGCATTCCCGTCCCGCAGGCGACGTCCAAGAGGGACTCACAGGTATGTTGGCCGTGGCTTTGGACCAACGCAATCACTTGCTGGGCATGCCCTTCATAGTCAATCGATTCATACAGAGCATCGTAGAGGCGTGCGGATTGAGGAAACATGCGAGACCCCCCTCAGATTGAGCCGCGTGGGATGCGGCACGCTGTGAGGGTACATCGGCCAAGAACGGCAAGGCCATACCCAAGGCTGTGTACGCATGGCTAGCATCCGGTAGAATGCATTAGCCGGTACATATTCCATCCCCTGAGGCAATTCCTTGGCCATTGGCATCATTGGGCTCCCGCAGAGCGGCAAGACCACTATTTTCAACGCAGTAACCCGTGGACACGCAGAGACCGCTCGCTTCAGCGCGGGCGGCACTCAGCCCAACATTGGCGTCGCCAAGGTGCCTGACCCGCGCCTCCAGGTGATGTCAGACATGCATAAATCAAAGCGTATTATCCCTGCGGAGATTGAATACGTGGACATCCCCGGTGTGCCGGAGGGCTTGGGGCAGACCAAGGGAATCTCCGGTGAATTCCTCAATCTGTTGCAGCGCTCCGACGCTTTGCTGCTGGTGGCCCGCGTTTTTGATGACCCATCGGTGCCACACGTGGAGGGGAGTGTCGACGCTTATCGCGATGTGGCCACCTTGGACTTGGAGATGACCTTCTCTGATCTGGGCATTCTGGAACGTCGTGAGAAGCGCATCAAGGACAGTTACAAAGGTGCCAAGCCCCAAGACCGAGGCGCACTTGAGAAAGAGCTGGAGGTGGTGCAGTCCATCCGGGCGGGACTTGAGGCGGAGGTCCCTGTCCGTCAGCAGACGCTGCCCACAGACGCGGGGCCAATTGTGGCCAACTTCCAACTCCTCACGGCCAAGCCGCTCATCATTATCTTCAACGTGGGTGAGGCTGATTTGGCACGCCGTACGGAGATAGAGGCGGAGATGCGAGAGAAGCTGGGTAGGCCTCAGGTGGAAGTTGGTGCGCTCTGCGGGTCGCTAGAGATGGAGCTTGTGCAGATGTCGCCGGAAGAGGAAACGGAGTTCAGAGCGTCGCTTGGGGCAGGCGAATCGGGCCTGGAGACCATGGTGCGACTTTCCTACGGCGTGATGGGACTCATCTCATTTCTCACCACGGGTGAGGACGAGACGAGGGCGTGGGCGATTGCGAAGGAAAGCCAGGCCCAGCAGGCGGCGGGCAAAATCCACAGCGATATCATGCGTGGCTTTATCAGGGCCGAGGTGGTGGCTTACGACGACCTCGTCAGCACCGGCGGCTTGGTGGAGGCACGGAAGCAGGGCGTTCTGCGCTCTGAGGGCAAGACCTACATAGTGAAGGACGGCGACGTCATCAACTACCTCTTCAACGTGTAGGGAATGAGCCCCGTATAATGGCCTTATGACCACTCCTGCACAGCCCCTGGCCCTCTACGTCCACATCCCGTTTTGTGAGACCAAGTGCCCCTACTGCGACTTCAACACCTACGCGGGCATAGAAAACATGATGCCTGCGTACGTGGATGCGCTCGTTAACGAGATAACGCAGTGGGGCGCAATGCTGGAACGGCCTCACGTGCCCACGGTCTTCTTTGGCGGCGGCACACCGTCATACCTGCCCACCGCAGACCTGGCGCGACTCATGGTTACCATCAACGATGCCTTTAACGTTTCTCACGAGGCCGAGATTACGTTGGAAGCCAACCCCGGCGACCTGACAGCAGAGCACCTCACCGGCATGCGAGAGGCTGGATTCAACCGCATCAGCATTGGGGTGCAGTCACTAGACGACAGCCTGTTGCAGGTACTGGGACGCCGCCATAACGCAGCACAGGCCAAGGCGGCAGCGGTGGCGGCGCGGCAGGCGGGGTTCACCAACCTGAGCCTGGACCTGATGTTTGGTCTGCCCAACCAATCCCTGGACGTATGGCAACGTACGCTGGAAGAGACGCTGGCGTTAGAGCCTGACCATCTCTCCGTCTACGGGCTGACGCTGGAGCAGGGGACACCCCTGGAGGCGGACGTACGCCTTGGTCGCTCGCCTGAACCTGATATTGACGTGGCCGCTGACATGTATGAGATGGCCTTGGATATGCTTCCTAAGGCTGGCTACCTCCAATACGAGGTTTCCAACTGGGCAAAAACAGGGTACCGCAGCCTCCACAACCTGACCTACTGGCTCAGCCAGCCTTATCTTGGCGTGGGGCCTGGCGCGCATTCTTACTTGTGGGGGCAGACGCCGTTGGGGGCGGACGGTTACGGCAAAAGACTGGCCAACGTGGCATCCCCCAGGGCCTATATGCAGCGCGTACGAGGGTGGCAGGTCACTGCGAGCGATGACGCTGACGATATTGCATTTGCAGGTGCGGTGGAGACTGCCGATGAGATAAACGCCGCCACTGCCATGCGCGAGGCGATGATGATGGGCCTACGCTTGAACGACGGCGTACCGGATGCGGAGTTCAGCGCGCGGTTTGGACGCTCCATTGCAGACGCGTTTCCAGAGGCGCTGCCGGAATGCCTGGAGTGGGGGCTGGTCACCTGGAAAAACGGCAGCCTGCAACTGACGGACTCTGGGCGTCCCTTGGGGAATGAGGTCTTCATGCGCTTTGTGACGGAGCCTGTTGTTCAGCCTTAGCCCAGGAACTCCCGCACTGCGCTGACGAATGCCTCTGTCTGGCGTACCTGGGGTATGTGTGACCCCTCATCTATCAGCACCAGATTACCGTTGGGCAGAAGCTCCGCTGCTTGCCTGCCGTATTCTGGCGTCAGAATGGTGTCATTGGCGCCCCATATCACCAGAGTTGGTGTCGTTACCTGGGGTAGACGGTCGGCCAGCCACCATTCCTTGCGGACGTCAGGGTTGTTCACGTATTGCAGGACAGCCAGGTAGGCGTCACGGACGCCAGGCCCAGTGATGCGGTCAAAGTGGTCATTCACCATCGCTTCGGTGACGCGCTCGCTGGTGCCGTAGGTGCGCTCCAACATGGCGCCAACGCCGTCTTTATCGGGGAGTTGGTAGCCTTCAGGTGAAACGGGCGCGTTCACGTTCAGCCCCGCCACGTTGACCAGCACCAGCTTCTCTACAAGCTCCGGGTGCTCATGCGCCACCAATGCGCTGATCCAGCCGCCCAGGGTGTGGCCCATGAGGATTGCCTTGGGTATGCCAAGCTCCTTCATGAACCCAATGAGCATGGCGGTCCACGCAGGGAATGAGTAGCCTGACGTTGGCCGGTCTGATTTCCCCCATCCGAAACGGTCCACGGCTATCACTCGGTAGTCTTGGGAAAGCGGCTCCATGGCGTGCACCCATTCATCAGCAGAGGCGTCCAGGCCAAGACCATGGAACATCAGAATGGGCGGGCCGGAGCCAGCTTCCAGGTACCTGATGCGGTGGCCGTCCACTGTTACGTAGTGTTCCTGTGCGCTTGAAGCCATGGTTTGCCTCCTGACGGTGTACTATGGGGAACGCGGAGTCGTTTAGAAGCGCATGATAGCACCGTAATTGCCAAGCTGCTTCATTGACGCTTTCATCGCGATTGGGTACATTGGCTCACACAATCCTGGCGAAGATTACATGGAGTTGACCATGGCTGCCATTCGAACTGAAGACCGAACAGAAGGACCGACGCACCGTCTTGACCACGGACTGTCACCTACCGACCGTAGGGACTTGATTCCGGAGTTAGGACTCAGGGAGTACTGGTACCCCGGCATACCCGCGGCCCGTGTTGGCAAGCGGAAAGCCACCCTAGTGCAGATACTTGGCGACGACGTAACTTTCTTCCAAGGCAAAGAGGGCGTTGTGGCTATCACCAACTCCTGTCCACACCGGGGCGCAATGCTCCACATGGGTGACTGTTGGTGGAAGGGCACCATCTCCTGCTCCTACCACGGCTGGACGTTTGACGAAACGGGTGACGTGACGGCGGTCTTGGGTGAAGGCCCAGACTCCAAAATTCACGGCAAGGTGCAGGCGAAGATATACCCCACACGTACGTTGAAGGGCGTTGTCTTTGTCTGGATGGGCAACGGAGCCCCAGCACCCATTGAAGAGGACGTGCC
>CAVOAJ010000104.1:0-6406 GCA_963693605.1 Dehalococcoidia bacterium
TGGAGTCTCGTTGTCGAACGCGAAGGCGTTGTCGTCGTGGCCTATCGAGACAATACCGCCGTCAAAGCTGTGCCAACGCAGAGGAGGCGTGGAGTTGCCTATCGGAATTTCACGGTCGTGAAAGGCTGGGCGGAGCGGATTGATGGATAGGTTGTACTTGATGTCAGTGAGAATCAGCTCTTGGTGCTGCTGCTCATGGTTCAGACCAATGCTCACACGCTCTTCAATTTCCTCCGGCTTCACACTTTCAAACAGCGCCAGCATGGAGCGGTCCACGTGGGCTCGGTACTCGTACACTTCCGCCACAGTAGGCCGGGAGAGCAAGCCTCGGTGTGGCCTGTAGTACTGTGGGCCAACGAGGTTGTAGTAAGAGTTGAAGAGGTATTCGTATTGTGGGTTAAGGGGCTGGTATCCGGGCAGGTATGGCTTAAGGAGGAATGTCTCAAAGAACCAGGAAACATGGGCCAAGTGCCACCGTGTGGGGCTCACGTCAGGCATCGCTTGGAGCATGTAATCTTCAGTGACCAACGTCTTACATATGCGCTCCGATGTCTGGCGCACTTCCTGGTACAGCGAAGCAAGTGTGGCTGTGTCCATACCGATGTTGGTCTTGAGTGGTTGTCGCGTTGAGCTCACGTTCCCTTCGTCAATCGACGGGGCAGAGTATACCGCCCTCAGATGCACGAGCATAGGATTGGATGCTCATATGCAACGTGGGGTGCATTCGCACGTTGCATTCCGCCTGGGGAAACCCCGTCATCTGTTGACCCGTTGGGCAGGCAACCGCTACCCTACTACCTGTCTTTCAAAGACGCGTTCCATGGTCATTAACTCACCGGAGGAGCCCTCACATGCCACTGGTCAGCATCGTCTTAGGCAGCAAGAGCGATGAATCGGTTGTTCAACCAACTGCCATGCTTCTGAACGACATGGGGATTGAACATGAAATTATCGTTGCCTCGGCTCATAGGACTCCTGAGCGGGTGCGTGAATTTGGGCTGACCGCGCGTGACAGAGGCGTTGAGGTGATTATTGCGGCAGCCGGAGGAGCCGCTGCATTGCCCGGCGCGCTGGCATCATGGACAACGTTGCCCGTCATTGGCGTGCCTGTAGCATCAAGTGAGTTGAAAGGCGTTGATGCGCTCTACGCTATAGCACAAATGCCGCCCGGCGTGCCGGTGGCCTGCATGGCCATTGGAGACTGGGGAGCCCGTAATGCCGCCTTGTTCGCAGCCCAAATATTAGGCCTCAAATATGATAAGATACGAGAGGCTTACGATGCCTACCGCGAACGCCAAGCGGCAGGCTAACCTCTTCTATGTCGGATGCGCGTGAACCACGCCACAGACCCAGCATCACAAATGATTATCCTCTGCGACTTTGATGACACAGCCGCGGAGCAGAACGTGGCGACTCTTTTAATGGACAGGTTCACGCCGCTTGACTCGTCCGGCGCAGAACTTGACTGGCAGAAGATGCATCGGCAATTCTTGGCCAGAGACCTCACGCTGAAGGAATATCAGGAGGCCGTGTTTTCAGGGCTTCATCTGAACCGTGACCAACAGGCGGAATATGTCCGTCAGCAGGCCAATTTACGAGCCGGATTCAAGGAGCTTTCAGCCTTTTGCTTGAAGCACAACATTCATCTTGCCATCAATAGTTATGGCTTGGACTTCTATGTGGAAGCACTGCTTCTTGAACAGGGTTTGAAGCACATTCCCTTCTACTCCACGGAAACTACCATTTCACCTGAAGGGACCACATTTTCATACAGATTTGCCCGTGAAGGGTGTGAGGCATGGGGCAATTGCAAGTGCCGTGTGGTTGAGGGATATCAGGCTCAGGGCCATCAGGTCATTTACGCCGGAGACGGCATCTCAGACACCTGTCCAGCAGCAAAGGCTGATTTTGTTTTTGCCCGGTCCAGCCTCTTGGAATTCTGTAAGAATTGGAATGTGGAACACCAAGAATTGACTGACTTCCGAGATATGATTACCTACCTGCAAACAAACCAGGCAATAAGTACGCCTGCAGAGAGGCTTCATTTTGATTGAACGGTACTCCAGAGCAGAGATGAAGAAAATTTGGTCAGACACTGGCAAGTACGACCGGTGGCTGGCCGTCGAGTTAGCTGTCTGTGAGGCCTGGACGCGGAGGGGCGTTATCCCTGAAGAGGACATGGTCAAGCTCCGTGGCGCCAAGTACGACATCGCCATCTTTGAAGAGACGCTTGCCCGTACCAAACATGACATGACGGCCTTTCTGAGTGCCGTGACCTCAGGGCTTGGCAGGGAAGGCCGCTGGATACATCTGGGCCTTACCTCCAATGACGTTTGGGACACCGCCACTGCCATGCAGCTTAGAGATTCCGCTACCCTGCTGCTCACCGGCGTTGAGGCACTAACAAATGCAATTGCTGAGCGGGCCCTGGAGCATAAGGACACGCTAATCATGGGGCGCACGCATGGCGTCCACGCTGAACCCACCACATTCGGCCTCAAGCTGGCGCTTTGGTGGGATGAAATGCGGCGCAACCGCCAGCGGTTAATAGCCGCCGCTGACCAAATCGGCGTCGGCAAAATATCCGGCGCTGTGGGCACTCATGCAACGGTACCCCCAGAGATTGAAGTTGAGGCCAGCCAGGTGCTGGGGCTTGAAGCCGCTCCACTTTCAAACCAGATCATCCAACGAGACCGGCACGCCTATTTCATCACCACCCTTGCGGTGATTGCCGCGTCTCTGGAGAAGTTTGCCACTGAGATACGGGGGCTACAGCGCACAGAGGTGCATGAGGTGGAGGAACCTTTCGGCGAAGGCCAAACGGGTTCCTCAGCCATGCCTCACAAGCGCAACCCTGAGCTATCGGAACGCGTCTGCGGGCTGGCGCGCCTCATCAGAGGTTATTCAGTCACCGCTTTGGAAAACGTAGCCCTCTGGCATGAGCGTGACATCAGTCACTCTTCAGCGGAACGCCTTATCCTTCCCGACTCCTGCTTTGCTTTGGACTACATGCTGGATATTTTCACAGGGGTGATCAAGGGCCTGCGCGTTTTCCCGAAACGAATGGTGGAGAATATTGAGTTGACCCGCGGACTGGTGTTCTCTCAGAGGCTCATGCTTACCCTGGTGGAGAAGGGCATGTCCCGTGATGACGCATACAAGCTCACGCAGCGCAATGCCGCTAAGACGTGGGATGAAGGTGAGGATTTCCGTGACCTCCTCCGGACAGACGCAACTGTAAAAGAGCATCTTTCAGACGCTGCATTGACTGAATTGTTCGACTATTCTTATTACACGCGCTACGTGGACGAGATGTTTGTCCGTGTTGGCCTATTGGAACAAAGCCATGCCACTTCTTGAAACTAATTTGCCGGATATCTTGTACCGAGGGAAAGTCAGGGACACTTTTGACTTGGGCGACGGCCTACTGTTGATGGTGGCCACTGACCGAGTGTCTGCCTTTGATGTGGTGCTGCCAAACGGCATCTCTGACAAAGGTTACGTGCTCTCCCGTATGTCTGTTTTCTGGTTTGACCAAACTAAGGGTTTGATAGCTAATCACATGATTGGCATGGCTGACGAGCCCGCGCGACTCGGCAGCCTTGCCTCGCACCCCAAGATCGTGAACCTCCCTCCAGAAATTGCCCGACAGGCAATGGTGGTAAAGCGTGCGGAGCGTGTTGATGTGGAATGCGTGGTGCGTGGATACATAACCGGCTCCGCTTGGGCTGAATACCAGAAATCGGGAACCATCTCCGGCCTTCCCGCAGCTAAGGGCCTGCAAGAGGGTGACCGTTTCCCCGAGCCTATCTTCACCCCCACGACCAAGGCTGAAGTGGGGCATGATGAGAACATTTCCATGGAGGAAGTGGAGCAGCTAGCCGGAAAAGATCTGGCAGGCCGTCTCAAAGAGATGACTATCAAGGTCTACTTACATGCCCATGATTACGCCCTTGAACGTGGCATTATTCTGGCAGACACCAAGATGGAATTTGGATTGCTGAACGGTGAGCTTATCTTGATTGATGAGCTGCTGACCCCTGACTCAAGCCGGTTCTGGGATGTTGACGGCTATGCACCTGGCAAATCTCAACCCAACTACGATAAGCAGTTTGTGCGGGATTGGTTGGTTGAGTCCGGTTGGGACAGGGAGCCACCTGCGCCTGCACTGCCTGATGACATTGTGGCCAAGACCAGGGAACGTTATCTCACAGCATATGAGCGGCTTACGGGACACGCCCTCAGCGTTTAATGCAGACGAGTAGCTACAAGGCTACGTATCGATTGAACAAATAAGATAAAAATGAAGACGGGGCCAAGGAGGCTGGTGTGGCTGATGAAGTAGAAGGAAAGCAGAGACAAGCATCGCGTAGGACAATCGCGCGCGATGAGCGTCGGACTCGTGCCGCGCAGAAGAAAACGCGGCGACGTAATATTTACCTAGTCGCTGGCTCCCTTTTGGCCCTGGCCTTGGTCTTATCGCTGCTCTTGCCCAGTCTGCCCTTTCTTACGCGGACTCCAAATAGCAGCGACACGCCACGGGTGGACGATAGTACGCCAGCCAACATCGGCACGGCAGTCGTCCTTCTGGACGCGAAACATATCGACCCAGACGAACTCCACATACCCTACAACTCCGTCCCGCCCACATCCGGCGCGCACTACTTCACGCCTGCGAGTTGGGGTACCTATGACGAACCAATCATCGATGAGTTTGTGGTGCACAACATGGAGCACGGTGGCGTGATAATTAGCCACAACCTCACAGACGATGCCCAATTAGCCTTACTTACAGAGTTTGTTGGCAATCAGCCGGGCTACCCGGGATGCCTGATTGTGCGCCCCTATGAGGCGCTAGCAGAGGGTACAGTCAGCCTTACTGCGTGGGGCTGGATACAGGAATTCGCCACGTTGGACAACGACAGCATGCAGTTGTTCATAGACTCGCACAAGAACCGCGGACCTGAGAACCTTGGCGCTGATTGTGGCGGATAGGCCAGATTAAGCCTCGCATCTGGATAGAGTGAGAAGTATATGCAATTTAACGCCAACGTTTATGTCAGCCTGAAGCCCACGGTCAATGACCCTCAGGGCGTCACTATTCAGAACGCGTTGAAGTCGCTTGGCTTTCAGGGTTTTAGCGACGTGCGGGCGGGCAAATATTTCACGTTACGCGTGGAGGCCGCCGACGCAGCCAAGGCTGGCGAACAAGTGGACGAGGCTTGCCAGAAGCTACTGGCGAACCCCGTCATTGAGCAGTATCAATACGAACTAGAACAGGCGTAACCGGGCGCTACTTGGCAGTTGACTCGCCCCCCCATGACGGCCCTGATGGCTGCCTTACCTATCTTGGTGCCGGCCAATGCTCGCACAATTGCTATGGACGCCCCAATAGCAATAACAAAGCCAAGCAAGTAACCCAGCACTTTAATTAAGTCCGACGTTACAGCAACCCAACCATCCCCTTTCTCAACAAAACGGATGGTAATGCTGTTCGCGGGGGTTGGTCTTACCAATGAATTCAGCTCTGGTGCCTTTTCCCGCAGGGTCTTGTTAATCACGTCGCCTCGACCCTCAATAGCGGCGAGTCCATTGTTAAAATCTTCTTCAAAGAGGAGTATTTTAAGATCTGCCTCTTGCTGGTCTCTATCAGACGTGAACAAGGTATTGCTGACTATTCCATTCCGCTCAGCCGCCAATAGTTGAACAAACGCCACGCTGGCAGGGACGTTTGATACAGCTACCGTGAGTACTGCTGTAGACGGCTCTGGGTAGGATTGCGCTGGCAAGCTGAAGCGGGCGGTTATTGTAGACAAGGCCACGCTCCGTTCAAGAGCGAGAAGTTGGCCTTGAAGTTGCTCAATTTGAGTGCGGACCCGAGATAACTTGCGTTCAACTGTGAGTACATCGGCAATGCTCTCCGCTCGTTCCAACAGCGCCAGAAAGCTCTCTTCCTGTCGTTGAACGCTTCGCAGGCGGGCGTTCAGGTCTATTATTTCCGCTGATACTTCTTCACTTCCTACTGACCGTTTAATAACAGTACCCAACATTTCAAGCCGCTCAAGCGCATCAAAAAATCGCGCTTGGGGTACGCGGATCACAACCGCCGCTTCCCTGCTGCTGGTCAGGCCAAAGCTTGTTATTTGGTCAACAAAGCCTCCTAACCCCTCTGCAATGGGCCGCACCTGGGTTAGAGCAGCTTCTATGTTAGAAACCTCTACGGAAACGTCCGCGATTGAAATGATCTGTCGTGATGCGTCCTGAGTGCTAATGTCTAAAGGCGCGCGGCTCTCTTCTCCTCAAGCACCTATAGTGCCCTGAGAAGGGGAAGAAGACCCCTTACTATCGTTCTGATTTGAAGACTCGAAGGAGCTACCAGGGTCCGTTGATGAGATTGGAGGGGCGT
>CAVOAJ010000105.1:0-6370 GCA_963693605.1 Dehalococcoidia bacterium
GTCCTCAAGAGCTTATTGAACTAGCGTAACGGCAACTGCTTATACCCACAGCGATGGCGCGATTATCTGGATGAGCGCGGCTGGGTTAGACCAGCCAATATAGACAGGATAAAGAAGAGCGGCGGGCCGTTGGCCCGCCGCTCCTTATGATTCGCTGTACCTTCCCTACTGGTGCTAGACCGACTAGC
Organism: Dehalococcoidia bacterium; assembly: GCA_963693605.1. GTDB lineage: Bacteria > Chloroflexota > Dehalococcoidia > Lucifugimonadales > Australimonadaceae > JAQBVZ01. Next base: position 189 of record CAVOAJ010000105.1, read on the forward strand.
TTGGCCAGGGTACGGGGAAGTCCTCCATCGGCTCGCCGTAGCGAGTGATCTTGAGGTTCTTCGCGTAGTCCACCATGTTCGCCTCTGGGTAGTCGCCAGGACGCCATGAGGGGTACCGGAAGCGCGTGCCGCCGTCCACAGGAATGTCCACGCCAGTGATGAACTCAGCCTCATCAGACGCCAGGTAGAGCGCCGCCCAGGCCAGGTCTGATGCGCGAGGGAAGCGGCCCAGCGGGATGACCCGCAGAACGTCCTCACGGGTGATGGAGTAGCGTGTGCGCTCTGCATCAGGAGCGGGGCCAGCGCCGCCACGGCGCATGAACCCCCAGAGGTTGTGCTCCATAGCGTAAGGGGTCACGGTGTTGACCCGGATGCCAGCGTGGGCCAGGTCCATCGCTGCGGCCCTGGAGAAGTTCAAGAGGCCCGCCTTGGCGGCAGAGTAACCGCTGTTGCCAGCCTCACCGTAGTGGCCTGCGGTGGAGATGAGGTGAATGATGCACCCCTTCTTGCCCTTGTCCAGCATGGCCTTGGCCGTGTACTTAGTGGTGAACATGCCCGCCGTCAGGTAGGTGCGGATCTGGTCATTCCATTCGTCAGTGTTAACGTCCGTGACGGGCCAGCGGTACTGCCTGCCAGCCAGGTTGACCATAGTGTCAACGTAGCCGAAGTGGTCTACCGTCTTCTTGACGATGTCCTGCACCACCTGCTCATCAGAAGCGTCACCGGGAATCGCGATAGCGTCGTAGCCACGGGACTTGAGGAACTCAGTAGTTTCCTCAGCCGCCGCGGGGACGATGTCATTCACTGCTACCTTCGCGCCCTCACGAGCCATGAAGTGAGCAATGGTCCCACCATTGTTGGGGCCCGCTCCAAACAGGAGCAGTACCTTTCCATCCATCCGTGCCATAGATTCCTCCTTTGTGATCTGACCCAACGGTATCCACCGGTCTGAACGTGAGCGCGTCAACAGAAAACCCGTGAAAGGGGCGCTCAGTGCACTGATTTGCCGGGGCTTGCGCCTGAGGTCAGTAGTCTGGGGGCATCCCTTTTGTCGTTCACAGCCTGCGCCATTGCAGGGAACTCCGCCCAGACGAAGCGAATGCGAGTATAGGTGCGCCCCTATGCGGTGTCAATTAGGCCTGTGAATGAGTTGCCGTTCACTCGCGAGACGAAGGTTGATTGTCCTCGCGCCTGGGCCATTTGAGGTGGAGGTCCACTCTTCAGCGTCCAGTTGCTCCGCCATAGCGGTGGAGCCGGTAACGTCGCAGAAAAGGGCCGTGACAATACGGCGCTCACCTTGAGAGCTACGACCGGGGCGCTTGGCGCCGGAGTTTTCTGGGTTAGGTTGCGGGGGCTGTGAAGTGGTCATATGTAATTTCGTGCATCTAACGAGGTGAATCGCTACTTCAGCATGTATCTAGGAGGTGTCCCATGGAGCTTCAAGCTGCGATATTTGCCGGAGCCATTGGCACGTTGTTCATGACGCGGTCCAGCACAACGGAGATGCGCTGGACCGGACGCGGTGAGAGCTCAGCGCCCGGTAAGGCGGTGGTATGGCCCCTCAAGTTGATAGGCATAGAGATTGAGGGCCGCAACCTCATGATAATTTCAACCTATGCTCATTGGTTCTACGGGGTGGCATGGGGCTTGGTCTGGTGGCTGTTGGTAGCGCAGGCTGAGTTGAATCTGTTTGTCTCGGCGCTACTGTTCTTCGCCATTGTCTGGGTAACGCAGGTAAACATTCTCAAAATCACCGGCATAGCGCCATGGCCGTGGCAGTGGGGCCACATCAAGTATAATCTGATGGACTGGACGCACCATGCCGCCTACGTCGCGGGAACGGTAATCGCGGGGGTGTCCTTGGAGCAGATAGCTGGCGGCAGCTTCTAGGCTGAGGTCGCTACAAACGCTGAACGCTAAGAGACCTGCCCCATTGCATGGTGAGACAGGTCTTTTTTCGTATGTGCCGGTGGTGCGCTAGGCGTCGGGGCACATAGAGCACTTGCCTTTGACTATCGCCTTCATCATGGCTTGCCGCATCAGGTTGGTAAAGTCCTCTAGTGGGCGATGGATGTCCCGGTACGCGATGCCCTGGGTTTGCTCTTGGTTCGACCACTCCACTCCATAACCTTGCGGGTCGGCTATTGCGCCGCTCGCTTCTTCAAGCACCGCCCCTTTGAATTGTTCGAATGCTAACCATGAACCGTGTTCATCGGCCAAATGCCCTGAAAGGCATGCAATTTCGGCCTCATGAGTTGATTCTGCGTTAACCCAAACAGACGCCGCACCGCCCTCAGCCACCCTGAAATGAATTGCACCCCTTTCTGCGTCCTCCCAAAGGGCGGCTACTAGTCTTTCAGCCATATGAGGGAGTAGGGAGAGGTGCGCCTGTCTAGCTTCGACAACGACAGGGTCTAGGTTGATTTCCGGTGCGTCTATGACACTTTTGGCGGCTTCGTAGTACGTGCGCAGGTTGCGGATTGTACGCCGGTCGCGGTTGTAGCCAAAAGGCGCGTCTTCCAAAGCGACTTCGACCTGAGCGGGGTCAGCACCTGCTGCGAATCTGCCAAATATGAATTTAAGTTCCTCTATGGAAGGTCGGGGATTCTTACCCACGTTATGCCTCTTTATGCCCGGTGTTACACGCAGCGAATTTGCTAGCTTGAAAGTAACACACTTTGGAAAGAGGCCTGAATCAATGGATTATTGGGCAGTATCGGGCGGACGAGCGTCTCGGGTTAGGGGTAAATTCGGCCAGTAGGGGACAGTGAACGCCTACGTTGCGGGAACCTGTGTGCCGGTAGTACGAGATGACAATGAGCCCGCCAGCCGGGAAGGCTTATTTTAGATGCCCCCTCTTAGACTCCTTTCCTGTAGCAGGTCAAGCACAATGGCTTTGCGTAAGACGTTTTGTGTCCTTTTCCACAATTGTGGCAGTACTTCTCTTCGTAATTCTCATCCTTGTACTTCGCCCATTTGGGATAGCACGTTTCACACAAAGGGTGACTTGTGTCGAGGTGCATTGGTGTCTTGCATCGAATACACCTACCGTCCACTCCAGCGGCTTTGCTAAGGAGGTTAACGGCTGCTTTGAGGAATGAGGGGGCCTTTCCTTCTGGGGTGCTCTCGGTGGAACTGCCGTACGTCGAGTGGCGGCAGGAGCCCTGTATTGAGCTTTGGGTGGGGCCGGTTTTGGCTGAGCCGGTCGAGGTGCCGTAGTTAGCACAGGTTTCGATACGACACTTAAAGCCTTCAATCTGTCGATGTAGGCCTCAAGTTGGCTTCGAGTCGATGGGTCTACCACTGTGATGGCGAAATCTTTTGCGTTGCTAGCCGAGGATTGGTGAAGGTTCATCGAACTGAGCAATGCGGTGGACTCGTTCATGTAAATCTTAGAGTGGAGCCATGGCGCCCTTGCTACTTTTACTCCTTCGATTCAGCAGCCATGATTCGTCAGGGAGGTCTTCGTCTTGCCTAGCCACCAGCGTGACCTCCACGCTCTTATTTCTGGCCAGCTTTATCTCGTCTCTCCAGTGTTCATTGAGTTTGTTGTAAGGCGAAACAATTAACACTCACTGGGTCGCTTTGCTAATAATTTCCATGATGGCCGTCTGTACGGCTCCATCTGTGTACAGCATCGGGGAGTGCCTTCGTTGAAAGGGGATGTGGTCATGATTGATGCCTCGATGTGACGAATCCAGTAATAGGGCCTTAGTCGTTGGGTAAGAGAACCGTCACGAGTATAGAGGTTTGGAGGCGATGGTGTGTAAACGCCCAGCTGCTTATCAGTGATAGGCATCCAGTGAACTCGACAACGGAGCGTGAAGATGGCAGAAAAGTGGTGGCCCGGGTGGGAGTTGAACCCACAACAACCGGATTAAAAGTCCGTTGCTCTGCCGGGTTGAGCTACCGGGCCAAGGGAAAAGTGCTTGCCCATCCCAACGGGGAGGTTAGCACATTAATACTATTCAACGGCCAATATTCCACCCATACTTTGCCAATAATGTTCTCTTCAGGGATCAGTCCGACGCGACTAGAACGAGAGTCCTCGCTCTGCAATCGGTTATCCCCCAGGACAAAGTACGTGCCATCCTCTACGGTGACGGGGCGGTTGGCGGGCTCATGGATTTCGACGCGCTCATACGGCTCATCCAATAGTTCCCCGTTAATATATATCTCAGTATCAGTGAGCTTCACAACGTCTCCCGGCAGCCCAATCACCCGCTTTACGAAGTTCTGGGTAGGGTCTGCGGGAAGCCGGAAAACAATAATCTCGCCCCGCTCAGGTGCGTGAAAAGGAAACCAGGGTTCACCCCCAACATCATCCATCCATGGTAAGTACTGGTTCAGGGAGTTGGGCTCTATAGCCATGTAGACCAGCTTATTGACCAGCACCCGCTCCCGGTCTTGGAGGTTGGGCACCATGCTGCGACCCTGGACTTCAAAGTTTGCGACGGTAGATTGGAAAAACAGAAATACCAACACTGCCAGGGCAATGGTCTCTATAGCTTCTCGTGCGGCGGGTCTCATTGAATGTACACCGCTACCTATTATAGCTGGCGCCAGACGCTGATGCCATTAACAGGGCTCAGGTTTACTCTGCGACGGTAGTATCATGGGCTTGCCTATCATGACAACTCCTGACTACAACGAAGCTGACGACCACCTCCTTATGCAACGTGCTCAAGGCGGTGACCTTGCCGCGTTCAATGCCATTGTTGAACGGCACCAGAAACACGCCTACAACCTGGCCCTTTCCATCCTACGAGACCCAAGCGCGGCTGAGGACGCGACCCAGGAAGGCTTCTTCTCAGCCTACCGCGCCATGGGCCGATTCAACGGCGGGAACCTTCGATCATGGTTGCTGACCATTGTGGCCAACCGTTGTCGTGACGTGCTGCGTTCACCGCAACGCAAGCGCAACAGCTCACTTGAAGCGTTCACTGAGGCTGGCGACCCTGGCGGGATATGGCGAGACCCCAGCCACACGCCGGAAGAGGCCGCGCTTCAAAATGAGACGGTCAATACCGTCCACGCCGCGCTTGCCAAACTCCCGGAGGACCAGAGGCTCATCATCTCCCTGGTTGACCTGCAAGGGATGGACTATGAAGAGGCCGCGCGCATAACCAATGTGTCGCTTGGCACGGTGAAATCACGATTAAGCCGAGGCCGCGACCGCCTCCGCACGGTACTGCGGCCAATCCTGGAACTTTCAGGCGACTTGCCACGTCCTGATGAAGGAAAGGGGTGACACTGTGTTGGGCTGGCTGAAACGATTAACACAAGACAACTACCACGAACGACTCTCGGAGTACGTGGATGGCCGCCTGAGTGCAACGGAGACCGCCAAAGTGGAAGCGCAGTTGGCGGCAAGCGACGAGGCTCGCACTGAGGTCGCCGAACTTCGTGCCGTGGCTGACCTGCTGCACGGAACGCCAATGGTGGAAGCGCCAAGGTCCTTCGCGCTTTCCCATGCGCCGTTGCCCCTGGCACACGCTCCACGACAACACAGGCAAGGCTTACGCGGGCTTTCCATGGCAACCGCCGCAGCCGTGCTGGCCTTGGTGGTGGTGACCTCCGCTGACATAGCAGGCCTCGCTGGCGATGCCACTGATACTCCGACTACCGGCGCTGTAGAAACGGCATTCGCGCCTGAGGCCGGTGATGGGACACTCATGGACGCGTCTAAGCAAGAGTCCCTGTTCACCCCCGCAGAGGTGCAGCCTCCGGTCATTCAAGAGGCTCCTTCTAATGATTTAGGGTTCGTGGAGGAGAGCACCGTTATTGACTGGCTGAGGCTGAGCCTCTCCATCCTGGCTGGTGCTCTGGGGCTAGCCACCTTGGTTCTATTTTGGATGCCAGCGCGACCTCTTACATAGCGCCCTTCCCCGTCTAATGCAGTTCACGGGAACTTTTTACCCGCCTATCGCGTCATGAGTAATGACAGAGTCAGCAGGCCATGAAGGCCGCTGACAATCACTTAACATCAGGAGGAGTCGAATGATCAAACTATTCTCTCGCCGTATGCTGGCAGCCCCGTTAATAGGAATCGCCTTGGTGGCCATGCTAGCCGCCGCGTGCACGAACGATGGCACGGGAACCGGAGCCACGGGACTTACCGGCGCACAGTTGGAATCCCTGGCTCACGCTGGGGCATTGAACTATGGCACCAGCCAGGGCTC
>CAVOAJ010000106.1:0-6318 GCA_963693605.1 Dehalococcoidia bacterium
TCAACTAATCATTAGCCCGATGCCGGGGCAAGCGAAAGCAGCCCGAAAGGCGTGGAGCAGTCTACGAAGAGGAGGAAGGATGGTGACCCGAGAGGGACTTGAACCCACAACAAGCTGATTAAGAGTCAGCTGCTCTGCCAGTTGAGCTATCGGGCCATCGGGAAAAGAAACCGATACGCCTTTACAGTGTAGGTATCCACCGTGGACACCGTCAAGCCGCGCGCGTGCACGTCTATCGCGTTGACACCCCTCGTAGGCAAGCCTAGACTGAAATTCACCCCAGTATGCAACAGCAACCAGAAACCACCCGTGATAGTGAGCCCGAGCGTAGAACTCGGGGGTCATGGCGCACCACTTTTTCGCCTCTCCAATATGCCAGCTTCCGGTACCTCTGGTTCAGCACCGTCTTTACCAGCGGAGGTAACTGGGTCCAGCAAGTCACTATGGGCTGGCTGGCTTATGACATTACAGAATCCCCGTTTCAGGTAGGCATAGTGAGTGGCCTCCGCGCCTTTCCCATGCTCCTTGCGCCGCTCACCGGGGCTGTGGCGGACCGGGTTGACCGTCGCAAGCTACTTATGATCAACCAGACGGGGATGGCAATCCTGGCACTTGGTTTTGCCGCGGTCGTGCTCTCAGGCCTGGAGGTCATCTGGCCTGTTCACCTTTTTAGCTTCCTCATGGGCGTCATGTGGGCCTTCAACAACCCTGTGAGACAGTCCCTAGTTGCCAGCTCAGTACCGCGTGAGTCGCTCATGACCGCCGTGGCCCTCAACTCCATGGGCTTTAACTCCATGCGTATCTTTGGCCCTGCTATAGGTGGAGCGTTGATATTGTTGCTGGGCCCTGGTGCCAACTTTGTGTTGCAGAGCGTTATGTACCTGGGCGTGCTTGTCATGGCGTACTTGTTCAAGCCCATGCACCCCTTCAACCTCTCCCGCAACAGAGGGGTTTCCATCCTGAGCAACCTTGGAGAAGGCTTCAAGTACGTGGCAAGGGAGCGCACGCTCCGTAGCATTGTCCTCTTTACCATGGTGCCCACACTATTACTGATGGCGCCTACCATGAGCATGATGCCGGCATTTGCGGTTGAAGTGCTTGATGCAGGTCCGGGGGGATTGGGTTTGCTGCTGACGGCGGCGGGCACTGGAGGTTTTCTGGGGACCCTTGCCGTCGCCCTGTCAGGCAGCGTGAGGAGTAGGGGACGGATGACCATGATTGGGGCCACGTCATCCGCAGTGCTGGTGCTCATCTTCTCTCAGATGGACGTTATATGGCTGGCCATGCTGCTGTTGGTCTTCTCCAACACGTTCCACATGGTTACTTTGACCACCAACAACACCCTAATCCAATACATTACCCCGGATGAAATGCGCGGGCGCGTGACCGGCGTGTACATGATGGACGTGGGGATGATGCCTTTGGGGGCATTGTTAGCAGGTGCCATAGCTGAGGCGGTTGGCAAGCCCGACGGCGTACCGGTGGCAATTTTTATCTGCGCTGCGATAGGGATTGGCTTTATTGCGATACTGGCGCTGTCTTCACGGACGCTCTGGCGACTGCGAATCTAGCCTGCGGTTACTTCTTTCAGGCTAGCCAGCAAACTGGACTCTTGTTGCGGTAGGACGGTGCGAGGGTCCACCAGCACGTGCTCGTCTTCTATACGGACAATGACAGGCGTGGCTTGTTGTCGCAGTGCCGCCGCCATCGCGTCCGCTCCGCCGGTCTTACCCTCTGTGCGTATGCTCACCAGCCAGGTGTCGAACTCCTCGCCAGGTAGGCTGCCGCCGCCAACGGTCGATTGGCCCGGCGTAACCTCAGCTACCGGCCCCAGGGCGTCTGCCCACTCGCGGGCCTTGGCCTCCATCTGCTCCTTGGGCGCGGAAATCATCTGCCAGATGGGTATTCGTTGCATCGCCTCACCCTTGAGGTAATGGAGCAGCGTCGCGTGGAGGGCTGCCAGACTCAGCTTGTCGATACGTACGGCCCGTGCCAGCGGGTGCCGCGCCAGTTGTGCCACCATCTCTCGCTTACCGGCGATGATTCCAGCCTGCGGGCCGCCCAACAGCTTGTCGCCTGAAAAGAAGACCAGGTCCACACCGGCGGCCATGCTCTCCTGCGGCATGGGCTCGTGAGTCAGCCCAAAAGCGGCCGTATCCAACAGCGCGCCGCTGCCAAGGTCGTGCAGTAGGGGAAGGCCCCGCTCGTGCGCCAGGTTTACGAGGTCGCTCAGGCTGGGGTTGTTGGTGAAGCCCACCACCTGGAAATTGCTGCGGTGTACGGCCAGTAGCGCGCCCGTCTCCGGCGTGATGGCCTCTGCGTAGTCACGGGGATAGGTGCGGTTGGTGGTGCCCACTTCAACAAGACGTGCGCCGCTTTGACGCAGGACGTCCGGTATGCGGAAGCCGCCACCAATCTCTACCGCCTCACCTCGCGAGACGATGACCTCTCGACCGTTGGCTATGGCAGACAGCCCAAGCAGCACTGCGGAGGCATTGTTGTTGACGACTAACGCGTCCTCAGCGCCGGTCAGTTGCCTGACCAACTCAGCGATGGCGTGGTGGCGCGTACCCCGTTGCCCTGCCTCCAGGTCAAACTCCAGATTGGAGTACCCGGACGCGCCGTTGGCAATGGCCTCAATGCTCTCTTGCGATAGGGGAGCGCGTCCAAGGTTGGTGTGCAGGATGACGCCCGTGGCGTTGATGACTGGCACCGGCCACTGCCGCCAGCGTCGCACGCTCTCAGCCGCCACCGCCTCGGCAATCTGGTCCGTCGTAGGAGCGTCTGCTCCGCCAGCCACCGCACTGCGCGCTGCGTCAATCTGCACACGCACCGCGTCCACCACAATGTCGCGGTCGTACTGCCGCAGCAGCTCTTCCAGAACGGGGTGTGCTAAAACGCGGTCTACGCTGGGTATGGCGCGGTACTGATTGCTCATAACGTACGTCTGCTCCTACGTGTCCAGCAGGTCTATTTTGAACAGGTTGCTGCGCTGTACGCGGGCCTCCACCTGTCCCAACCGGCCCTCTCGCTCAAGGACGTTGGTGTAGACCTCTCGGCGAGCGTCTTCATCAAGGATGGGGGTCGCTTTCGCCTTTAACGCGACTTTCACGCTCTGCTTGAGATGGTACGTGAACTCCGGGTTGACCAGCAGGTTGGCCGCCCAGTCTCGCTTGGCGTCCGGCTGGTTGGACAGGTACAACTGTCCGTCTATCTGTCGCAGCAACACTTCAACCGTGTGCTGTTTGCCGCTCTTTCTTCCTGTCGTCGTGATGTCCACTAGCCAGTCTCGTGCTATCGCCTGACGGGTCCGTTCATCCATATGCTCGTATCGCTCCTATATGTCTAGAAATTCTACTTTGAAAAGGTGGCTCCGCTCCATGCGGGCCTCAAGCTGCTCCATCCTGTCCTCTTTGGTTAGCAGCGTGGTGAAAATGTCTCGACGGACCGTCTCGTCACGGATGGGCGTGGCCTGCGCCTTCAACGCCTGCTGCACGCTCTGCTTGAGATGGTAGGTGAACTCAGGATTCGTCAGCAGGTTGGCAGCCCAGTCACGGGTGCCGGGGTTGTTGGATAGGTATACCTGGCCGTCAATTTGGCGCTGGCCCACCTCAACGGTGTGCTGCTTGCCGCTCTTACGACCCGTGGTGGTGATGTCCACCAGCGTATCGTTCTGCAACGCCTGCCTGATGTTGTCGTCCATGCCTACTCCCGCTACGTGACCTACCGCAAGCCAACGGCCTGCGCGCATCAATAATACCATTCGATGTGTTGAGCGCTTGGCGAGATGCCATTGGGCCATCGGGTATATCATAGGGGCGCAGCAGGGGCCGAGGTGGCGGAACGGCAGACGCGGCGGACTTAAAATCCGTTTCCCGCAAGGGAGTGTGGGTTCGATCCCCACCCTCGGCACCAGATAACTGCAAAGTAAGGGCCTACTAAACGGCAAGTCCGCCCCTCACATAAATCTATCAGTCTTTGGTCTGGCACGGGCGATTGACCACCTAGCTGTAACAAGAACGTGCCCTCTTAGTACCGAGCACCTCAAAACGTTCCTACGATAATCACCGCGCTGTTGCATGCGTCCGGACCAAGCCGGTTGCCCTACGTCGATGGGGCCTGTGTAGCTATGGAATGGCAGTCTGTTGGGATAATATAGAATGAAGGGAAGGAGTACTTATGCTAGAACATAAAGCTCATATGGAGCCAACTGACAAGAGAATCAAAGCCGTTTACCAAGGCGCAGTTATAGTAGACAGTAAGAATGTATTGGTCATGCATGAGACCAACCACCAACCCGTTTACTACTTTCCGTTCGAAGACGTCAGAATGGATTTGTTGGAGCAGACCACCCACAAAACGCACTGACCAATCAAAGGTGACGCCCGGTACTGGAGCGTCAAAGTTGGTCAGCAGACAAGTGAAAACGCGGTCTGGAACTACCCCGTCCCGATTGAAGGTGACGACATAGTAGATGTGCGGGATTACGTAGCGTTCTACTGGGACAAGATGGATGCTTGTTTTGAGAATGAAATCGAAATAACCAAGCCTTCTTAGCTGCTTGGGCAATTACAAGGGTAGTAACAAGGAGTATTAACGCCAGCCGACGGTGGAGGTTAAGTAAACGATGCAGCACACCAGCCTCTGGGGGCCGAGTCCGTTATGACCACGCAACAAACCATCGGTCACGACGAATTGAAGGCAAAGCTTGATAGTGGGAGCAATTTCAAACTCGTAATGGTGCTGGGTGAGTGGTATTTCCAAGCTAAGCACATCCCAGGCTCATTGAATTTGCATGCCTTTGCCCAGGTTCCGGACATGCTCGATCCCGAGGACGAAATCGTTGTCTACTGAACGGACAGAATTTGCCCTGCAACGCAGGGCAAATTCTGATCGCGAAGGGTTATACCAATGTTCGCCGTTACGTAGTTGGTCTGGAGGACTGGGAAGCAGCGGACTTCCAGCTCGAAGGCGATCGAGTCCCCTGACTGGCAACTGGAGGACGCCCTGCCAGGCGGGTCAAGCAAGAAGCCGGAGCGACCTTGCGGCCTCTCCGGCGTTGTTGCCCGATGCTACGTTGTACACCCTTCGCCTTCGGTTCCGTCGCTGCTCTCGGTATGGATTATCGGATTGTGCACACTCCCACTCGGGGCACCTGGCACCTAAGAGCGGAACTCCTGGCTCGCCCTTTCGTCAATTGGAAGCCCTATTCTGCCCACCTCCATGGGTGCGCAGGGTCATTGACCTTGCTACCACCACCTGTGGATTGCGCTTCAGCATCACGCACCCCCCTCGTCCGTCTTAGGCTGCCTGGTGGAGGGGGCGCACCCCCGTCCCTTCCGGCCTAAGGCCAATTCACCTCACCTATATGGCAGGGCGGTGAACACGTGCACGAGTCTCGTGACGGGTCCGTGAAGCGTTCGCCGGTTGCCTTACGGGGTGGCTGTGATTATGGGGTTCCGTGAGCGATTTTCACACTGAGACGACAGCATTCACTCCACTTGCTCCTGCACTGATGCCAGTTGACCTGCGTAAATAACACACGTGTATGGTAATGTTCGGCTTTATCCTGACTAAAATTCAATTCCTCTCGCTGAAGGCCTAATGAAATTGAATGACCAAGACCGCATCGCCACTGTCGACGCCTGGCTTGCCGGTTTTAACCAAGCCATCACCGGCGAATCAGATGAACAGGTCGACGCCAACCTGACAGCTTTATTCCATAGTGACAGCTATTGGCGTGATGCGCTGGCGTTAACCTGGTCATTGCAGACAATGGCTGGCAATGAGTCGATTTGCCATACCCTGCGTGCCGTCGTAACTGATATCGGCAAGACCGGCCTGCAATTTGACCCTGCTGCCACCCCACCGCGCATGGTTATCCGTGCGGGGATTGATGCAATCGAAGCCTTCATTCAATTTCAAACTGGCGCGGCGCGTTGTCGCGGGATTGTGCGCCTAACACCGGATGCCAGCCAGCCCGACATCTGGCGCGCCTGGACCCTTTTTACCGCAATTGACGAACTGATTGGCTTTGAAGAAAAGACCAATCGGAACCGGCCAACCGGCCAGTCCTATTCTCGCGATTTTCACGGCCCGAACTGGTTGGACCAGCGCGTTGCCGCTGCCACCTATGACTCACATGACCCCGATGTTCTTGTTGTTGGCGGCGGACAGGCTGGCCTGTCGATTGCTGCTCGCCTGACACAGCTTGGCGTCGACACGTTGATCGTCGACAAGAACAGCCGAATTGGAGACAACTGGCGCAATCGCTATCATGCGCTGACCCTGCATAATCAGCTTCATGTGAACCACCTT
>CAVOAJ010000107.1:0-6269 GCA_963693605.1 Dehalococcoidia bacterium
TATCAACATTGAGCACAACGTGGAGCCTATAGACCCTGACCAAGTGGAGGAGCTGCTTTCAGACACCGGACCCTTGGGCCGCCGCTTTCCTCGCTATGAGCCCCGCCCGGAGCAGGTTGCCATGGCACGCGCCGTCGCAGACGCTCTGAACCCCACTCCCGGTCATGAAGATGACCCTCACCACCTGCTGTTGGAGGGTGGAACCGGCATTGGTAAGTCGGTGGCGTACCTGCTGCCAGCCATCCTCTTTGCGGTGCGCAACAACACGCGAGTCGTCATTTCCACCAACACCATCAGCTTGCAGGAGCAGCTTGTCCAGAAAGACATACCAGACCTGCTGGAAGCGCTTGCTGATGAGCCGGGACTGGACATCTCCAAGCTGCGCTACAGCCGCATGAAGGGGAAGGCTAACTACCTCTGCCTGCGCCGTTGGGAGCAGTTGGCCAACAGTGAGACCCTGGCTGCTGAGGAGTCCACCACGCTTGCCAAGACCCTGTCATGGATGCACCAGACCACGACGGGAGACCGTTCTGAGCTTACCCTTCGTGGACGTGAGCCAGCGGTCTGGGACCACATATCAGCCAGCGGGTTCAGCCGGTGTCCCGGCGCCCGTGACGGCGCATGCTTCTACCGCCACGCCCGTGAAGAGGCGGCCGCAGCGCATATCCTGGTGGTCAACCACGCGCTGTTGCTCTCTGACCTCATGGTGGATGGCACGCTGCTTCCAGAGTATGAATTCCTCATTGTGGATGAGGCGCACAACCTGGAGGATGAGGCCACCCGGCAGTTTGGCTTCCGCATCAGCTACACGGCTGTGGAGGAGATGGCTGATCGTATCTCTAACGACCTCCAGTCGCTGACCAACGCCTTTGGCGCATCCAGTCTGGACGCCGCACATAAGGAGACGGCGCAGCGCAAAGTGGGGGAGGGCACGGGGCCGTTGACCAGAGCGCGGGATGACTGGACGCAGCTTACGGTCTCGCTGACGGCCTTCGTTGCGGAGCAGCGCGCCGGTGAGCGTAACGGCGGCTCTGGTGACGGTGAGTCCACGCTGAGCATCACCTCGTCATCTCGGGCGCAGCCTGGGTGGTCCGCCGTGGAAATCGACTGGGACAACTTTGAGCGAGCCATGTCTGAGACGGAGCGGGTCGTCGTCTCACTACTCCAAGCCCTCGGCGAGACGCCTGAGGACTCGATGCCTAGTCGTGAAGACCTGCTGCTAGAGTTTGGTGACTGGCTGACCTCCCAGGGTGAGATGAGGCGGAACATCGCCGGGTTTGTCAGCCGTCCTGATGATGGCATGGTGTACTGGGTGGTGCAGGGCAACAACGCTCCCGCCTTGAACGGCGCGCCGTTGGAGGTGGGGCCTCAGTTGCAAGAGCAACTCTTCTCCGCCAAGCGGACGGTGGTGCTGGCCAGCGCCACTATGACGGTGCGAGGCTCATTTGACCACGTGCGCGGACGGCTTGGGTTGGATGGGCCAACGGAACTTCTACTTGGCTCACCCTTTGATTATGAACAGGCGGCGCTCCTCTGTGTGCCCACTGACATGCCGGAACCATCGTCACCCGCGTACCAAGGTCTGCTGAGTCAGACGCTGGGTGAACTCGCGATTCTCGCTGGCGGGCATACCATGGCGCTCTTCACCTCCCATGCCGCCTTGCGGGCGGCCCGTGAAGCGCTGCGGGTGTCGCTGGCGTCGGAAGGTATCGCGGTGCTGGCCCAGGGTGTGGACGGCACGCCGCCGCAATTGCTGGCCCGCTTCCAGGAAGACCCGCGGGCCATTCTGCTGGGCACCTCCAGCTTCTGGGAGGGCGTGGACATCGTCAATAACGTGCTCAAGGTGTTGGTGGTGGCGCGACTCCCCTTCAACGTACCCACGGAGCCCGTCTTTGCGGCGCGTTCCCAGCTTTACGAGAACGCATTCTATGAGTACTCCGTGCCCCAGGCGGTCCTGCGCTTCCGGCAGGGGTTTGGCAGGCTCATCCGCAACCGGTCTGACCGGGGCGCGGTGCTGGTGCTGGACGGCCGCATATCCTCCAAGGCTTACGGCAAGTGGTTTCTGTCTTCGCTGCCTCCTGCGACGGGTTATCACGGCCCGTTGGCTGGTGCTGCGGACAAAGTGGCTGACTGGCTGGCGCGCCCTAGCGATGACCGATGACCAACGGCGCGTTCCTTCCGGTAAGCCAGCCCCTGGACTTGGCGACGACCCTCCACAGCGGACAAGCCTTTCGCTGGCGCACGGCTGACGATGGTTCGTTCAACTGCGTATTGGGGCGTAACCTCGTTCGCCTAAGCGACGTCGAGGGTGGCGTGCGTATCGACAGCGCCCCTGAGCCGCCGTCGTCCTTGGTTGACTCCGTGTCCGCCTACCTACGTCTTGATGATGACCTGCCTGCCATTCAATCGATGCTCAGCCACGACTCCCGTGTGGCTGAGGGCATCGCCGTCTATCCGGGCCTGCGTCTGCTGCGACAGGATCCCTGGGAGACGCTCGCCTCTTTTATCCTATCGTCGGTCTCCAACATACCGCGCATCACGCGCACCGTGGAGTTGATAGCGGACACCTTTGGTGACCCCGTGTCCCTGGACGGCATGACGCGCAACACCTTCCCATCGCCGGAGCGCATTGTCGAAGCTGGCGTGGAGGCGTTACGTGGCCTTGGCTGCGGCTATCGCGCGCCGTACCTTGTTGGCACCGCAAAGCTCGTTAGTGATGGCGGCGTGACAGTGGCTGGCCTGCGCGGGCAGCCCTATGCGGATGCGCAGCGGGCGCTGCTCACGTTGCCGGGGGTAGGGGAGAAGGTCGCAGACTGCGTGATGCTCTTTGCCCTGGACCGGCTGGAGGCGTTCCCCGTGGACCGCTGGATAGAGCGCGCCATAACCGATTGGTACCTGCCCACTGAGAAGCTCAACTATGCAAAGGTGCGGGCGCTGGCCCTTGAACGTTTTGGCCCCTACGCTGGTTACGCCAACCACTACCTCTTCTGGCAGCGGCGTAAGATAGGGTAACCATGACTGAAATTCTCAACACCCTCAAAGACTTTCACTTGGCGTTCCTGCCCCTCTTTGTGGTCATGGACCCGTTGGGGAACCTGCCTTTCTTTCTAGCGATAACTGCTCCCATGGAGCCGTCCCGCCGCCAGAAGGTGGCCCGTGTCGCACTGTCCACGGGGGTTGTCATTGGCCTGGTGTTCCTGGCTTTGGGGCGCGGCATCTTTGCCGTACTGGGTATTGAGGTGGAGGACTTCCTCATAGCCGGGGGAGTGGTGCTGCTGGTGCTGGCCATGCGGGACCTCGTGGCCTCGCATCCAGAAGAGCCAGAAGTAGCAGATGAGATGGTGGCGGTGGTGCCCATTGGCACACCGATGCTGGTGGGTCCGGCCACCAGCATCAATACTGCTGGTGTTGACGGGGCTATATGACGTTTGGATGGTGGTGTTGGCGTTCCTGGCCAACATCCTGATGGCCTGGGTTATTTTCTCCCAGGAGCGGTGGATCCTTCGGGTTATGGGGAAGGGCGGGCTCACGGCCTTCAGCAAAGTGATGTACTTGTTGCTCGTGGCCATAGCCGTTCAACTCATAAGCCGTGGCGTGATCGACAAGGTCAACGGCCTTTAGGGGACGAGGCCTGCCTATCAATATCGCCACCGCACAACGAGCGGTTAGTGGTCTACGCCGTAGTCGTTGTCAAAGTGCTTGATTGAAAAGCGCAACCAGACGTTGGTAAATGGTCCGGTCGAAAATAATTTGTAGTCGTATAGCCATTCGGCGGATTTGAGAAATGTGGCATGGATTATCTAGAATTACTTGGTACAGCCGTGAAATTTATTGGTGCTTGGAACATAGCATTGCCTGCCATTGCGCAGCGCGTGGCTGGGTCGGTAAGCGCAGAATTTGAGGTTTTCCGAACGGATGGATGGCGGCGTAAATTGCGGCTAGCTCTCGTTACGCTTGGCTATTATCCCTTGGCCACACCAATTGCCAGCGCGGGATTCTGGCTTCTGCGAGCCGCCAAGGTCCGCGTATACCCCCACCGAGGGGTTGCAGACAAGCTGTTCCTCGCCGGGTTGCTTGCCATCCTCGCCGGGCTGGCAATCGACATATTCAGATCGGTCGATTGACGGTTAGCTAGAGCGCAAACGAGCGCTTAGGCGTCGACACCGTAGTCGTTGTCGGGATGGTTTACGGCGCTTTGCTTCCAGTAACCCCGTGTCGTGACCTGCGTCGGATCTATGCCGCGCTCTCCAATGAAGTGTTTGCGCATGTCACGCATGATTCCTGCTTCGCATGCCACGTAGATGCACCCACGGCCTTCCTTGGGCAGCTCCACCTTGTAGACCGTCTCCTCCAGGAGCTTGCCGGGCATCGCCGTTCCTGGGCCACGGTGCAACCAGGTGAACTCTACCTCAGCCGCCGACTCCAACTGTTGCTCGTCAGCCTTTTCAGTGACTTCAGAGTACACGTGGGCTTTGCCGCCCGCAGGTAGCGCATCAAGGATGGTGCCAATGGCTGGCAGCGCTGAGTCGTCCCCAATAATGACGTACCAATCAGCCTCCATGTCTATGTGGAAGAAGGATTTCCCCGGTCCAGCTATCGTGATGTAGTTGCCAGGCTTGGTGCCGTTTACCCAGTCGGAGCCCACTCCATCGCCGTGCATGACGAAGTCGATATCAAGCTCCAGAGCCTTTGAGTCCATCCTTCTAGGCGTGTAGGTGCGGCTCTGAGGGCGCTCAAACCCATCAGGCATAACAGGGCCGTCCGGCCCCCATTCGGATACCACCGTCCGCTCCAGTCCGGGTTGGGGGAAGAACATTTTGAAGTGCGTGGCTGGCCCTGATGGTTCAAACCCGGCCAAATTCTCGCCTCCAAGGGTCAACCGTTTCATATGCGGAGTGATGGAGGCTACATTCAGCACCTCAAGTTCCCGGAAATTCGGGCGGGGGCGCGTCCTTGGTGGGGTTGGCTGTTGAGCCATCGGTCCTCCCAATCGGGTATATCAAATGGTAGTGATTCCTTCGTCAATCCTATCATGTAACCTCGCGAAGCCAGCGTCCCCCTACACGCAGACTAGCCCGCGCTGTAGCATGTTGGCATGGTGGATAACTACGATGTCATCATTGTTGGTGGCGGTGCAGCCGGGTTGATGTGCGCCATTGAGGCAGGGAAGCGTGGCAGGCGCGTCCTGGTATTGGAGCACGCTGAAAAAGTCGGAAAGAAAATACTCATCTCCGGCGGTGGACGCTGCAACTTCACCAACCTGCTGGCGGTGCCTGATGTGTACGTCAGCCAGAACCCGCATTTCGCCATATCTGCCCTTAGCCGCTACACCAGCGCGGACTTCATTAGCCTTGTTGAGCGCTACGGCATCGCCTACCACGAGAAGAAGCTAGGGCAGTTGTTCTGTGACGATTCCGCATCGCAGATTGTCGACATGCTGTTACGTGAGTGTGACGAGGCCTCTGTTGAGATACGGACGTCCTGTACGGTGACAAGGGTGGAGGAGGACGGGCGCTTCAACGTGACCACGTCTCTTGGCTCTGTATCGTCAGAATCGCTGGTCATCGCCACCGGCGGACAGTCCATCCCCAAGATGGGCGCAACTGATTTTGCTCATGCCCTGGCGCGGCATTTTGACCTTCGTGTGACTGAGACTCGGCCAGGGTTGGTGCCGTTCACCTTCCAGCCGCCAGCACTTGACCTGTTCAGCAGCCTTGCAGGGGTGTCAGTGGACACTGCTGTGACCTGTGGCGGCGTCACCTGGCGAGAGAACACCCTGTTCACGCACCGTGGCCTCAGCGGGCCAGCCATCCTCCAGGCGTCATCCTTCTGGCGTCAGGGGAGCCAGGTTGAGATTGACCTGCTTCCTGATATGGAGGACGCAGGCGCATATTTCAATAACCAACGCACGCTCAGGCCCAACACGGAACTGGCCTCCGTGGTGAGTGAACTCATGCCCAGACGCCTGGCACAAGCGCTCTGTGAACCAAACGGCTCCCGGCCACTGCGCTCCATGCCTGACAAGGAGCTTGCTGGTTTCGCAAAGTCGCTGAAGCAATGGACTGTGAAACCGTCCGGCACCGAGGGCTACCGCACGGCTGAGGTTACGATTGGTGGCGTGGATACCACTGGGTTGTCGTCGCAGACAATGGAGGCGCGGAATGTACAGGGTCTGTACTTCGTGGGTGAGGCGGTGGATGTTACAGGTCCCTTGGGCGGGTACAACTTCCAGTGGGCATGGGCGTCGGGGTACAGCGCGGGCCAGGTTG
>CAVOAJ010000108.1:0-6265 GCA_963693605.1 Dehalococcoidia bacterium
AGTTGGCCAGGAGCTACTACCTGGCGCGCCGTGAGTCTGTCCAGGCCAGCACCGGCTTAGCGACCGTCTTGACCGAGCGGCTGTTTGACGGACTGGTGCTGCTGTTCTTCTTTGCGGTGGCTGCGGCCTTCCTGCCCGTGGCTGGCCTAACGGACAGAATCAGTGAGGAAACGCAATTACCCCTCTGGTTAATCAGCGTGTCCGCGATAGCCCCTTTCGTGATTGTGCTGGGGATGGTCATCACGGCATCTCGCTTCCCCGGATTGTTCATACGGGCACTCAGCATAGTGACAGACAGGCTACCGAGGTCTGTTGGGGAGACAGCCAGCAGCCTGGCGTCACGGTTCCTGGTGGGCTTCACCGGACTTCATCAGCCCAAACGACTGGTGGCCATCTTTACACTGTCGTTGCCCGTTTGGCTGGCTGAAGCAACCATGTATTACATCATTGCCTTTGGGTTTGGTCTCCAAGACTACTTTGGAAGCATTTTCCTGATGACCGTTGCCATGTTCTTGGTGACGGCCGCCTCCAACTTGGCAACGTCACTACCATCGTCACCGGGCTCCGTGGGGCCATTCGAGTTTTTCGCGGTACTAACGCTCTTCTCTCTGGACGTTGACGCGGGTGTGGCATCCGCCTATGCGATTGTGTTGCATATAGCGCTGCTCCTGCCCGTCATTGTCTTGGGGCTTATCATCTTGGGCCGCGAAAGCATATCGTTGCGCCAGCTTACCCATGCCCAAGAGGCGGGCGCTCAAAACGCCACTTCTGTCACGGAGGACAGGTAATGAGAGTTGGCATTATTGGCGGTGGTGCCGCTGGGCTGGGCGCAGCTTATGAGCTGACCCTGCGCGGCCATACGGCAGAGGTCTTTGAACAAGCGCCGTTCCTGGGAGGACAGGCTTCCACCTTTGAGGTGGGCGGCCAGCCTCTTGAGCGAGGCTACCATCACTTGTTCCGTAGTGACACGGCCATGGCTGACCTCATGCAGGAGTTGGGCCTGGGCCACCGGCTTACGTGGATTGATTCTTCTGTGGGCTTTTTCTACGACGGCAAAGTATGGCCGTTCATGAGCCCCATGGACCTGTTGCGGTTCAAACCCCTCTCGCTGATTGACCGTTTCCGTGTTGGCCTGGTGACGCTCTACCTCCAACGCCGGAAGGAATGGAAGAGCCTAGAGCAGTCCACCGCCGCTGAGTGGATGCGGCGTCGCGCCGGTGAGAAGGGTTACCGCGTCGTATTTGAGCCCATGCTGCGTGGCAAATTTGGCCGGTTCTATGACCAGGTGAGCATGGCGTGGCTGTGGAACAAGTTCGCGCTGCGTACCACGTCCAGGGGCAAGGGCTTGAAGGGGATGGCCAAGGAACAACTCGGCTACCCCATCGGGAGCTTTGATGAGGTGTTCCAGGCGGCAGCAGCCGCTGTGGTGGAGAAGGGCGGTCAAGTGCACACGAGTGCAGTTGTGGAGCAGGTGGTGGTTGAAGAGGGTAGGGCCACCGGACTTACCGTGCGCGTCAACGGCGGTGAGCCTGAGCAGAGGTCCTATGACGCGGTCATCGCCACGGTACCGTCATACATCTTCCCCAAGCTGGTTCCGTCGCTCCCAGAGGAGTACACCGCCAAACTCTCCAGTGCAACGTACCTGGCTGCGGTGCTTGTGGTCTTGGTCATGGATAGACCTCTGTCGCCCGTCTACTGGATGAACATAGCTGACCGCTCTCTGCCGTTTCTCGCCATTATTGAGCACACCAACTTCATGCCGCCGGAACACTACGGAGGCAAGCACATTGTGTACCTGGCAAACTACCTGGATGATCAAGACCCGCTCTTCCACAAAGGGCGCGAGGAGCTTTTTGAGGCCTACCTCCCTCACCTAAAGAAGGTGAACCCTGAGTTCGACGTATCGTGGGTAGAGGAGTACCACTATCACCGTGAGGCGGCGGCACAGCCGGTGGTGACCAAGGGCTACTCAGCGCAGATACCTGATGTCCGGACACCCATATCCGGCCTATACCTGGCCAACACCACCCAGATATACCCAGAGGACCGTGGCACGAACTACAGCGTGCGTCTGGGCCGCCAGGTGGCCGGTATGGTGGATGAGGACAAGAAGGACTAGCTTCCCCAGCAGCGGATAGAATTAAGGAACATAGCTTAAGAGGCTCGCCTGAGTTACAGGCGGGCCTCTTGTATCCAGCGGGTTGTCTTGCGTCTACCGGTCCACTCCATACTTGGCCGGTAAGTCTTCTTCCGTCTCCAACTCCAGGTAGTTGCCCTCACTGTCCCATATATACAGCGCGCGGCCATGGGGCCACCGAAGTACGGGGCCAGTGTGGATACGGATGCGGGAATCGCCGTTCTCCTTCATCAAGAGGAGGCGCTCAAAGTCACCATAGGATACGAGAAAGGACTGATGGAAGATGCCATTGTCCAAGAGCGTATCGCCGTCCGTGGGTTCAGGGCGCTGGAAGAGCACCACGTCCATGTTGCCTGCACGCATGCGGGCAAAGTTGGTGGCTGGCTCATTGCCACGGGCCTGTTTGTGCCAGCCAGCGTACTGCTGGTAGTCAGCCTCACCCTGAACGTTTTGGCTGTCCAGTTCCTTGGGCAGGTTTGCGCCGGTGAAGTGGGCTTGGCTGGTCTCAGACCGGTTAACGCCCTTGACCTCCATGCCCAAGACCTGGGTGTAGTAGTCAATGGCGCGGTCCAGGTTGTTCACCGGGATGCCTGCGTGGTGCAGGCCAATAATCTTCACCACGCTGTCAGTTTTGTTCACTGTATTGGTCATAGAGACCTCCGCGTATGCTGTTCGTTTAGCTCTGCTCCAACATGGTCTGGATGCGTTCAGGCTCAACACCCTGGTTTTCCTGGCTTTGAAAGCTGCCAACTTCGGCTTCGGTGTCGGCAACCTTGAGGGCGTCCTGCTCTGACATCATGCCGCGGGCTTGCAGAATGAGGCGCCGCCAAAGGATCTGGTGTGAGTCAGTGGACGATAGGTATTCAGGGACGTCGTACCGCTGCGGCCCCATGGCGCGCAAGTCCTGTTTGTTGAAATTGCTCACCTGCATCCAGCTACCGTAGAGCGCGTAATGGATGCGTTCATACCAGCGGCCCACCCAGCTATTGGGGCGGACGGTCTTAAACCATATCTGGCGGGACTCATTCTCCGTCACGGGAACGCTGTTGCGCGTGAGCATGTCCGTCCGGTGGTCAGAGCGGAACATGGAAGGCAGGCGGTGCCCGTTGCCCCACTCCTCAACCACGTCCCATGGGGGCCGCTTGGCGGTCTTGTTGCGGAAGGGGACAAAGAACCATGACCACCACTTTCGGTAGTTGTGCTTGGGCCAGTAGCCGTCTACTTCAGGGAAGTATTCCAGTGTTTGTTTAATCTTGGTGCCACTAACAGGCCCGGTCTTCAGGGGACGGACGGTCCGCTTGGCAATAATCTTGCTGCGCGTGCCAATAGGCCCGGTGGAGGGCAGGGGGAACATGAAGCTGCGCATTGCGTTCTGGTGGACGTACGGCACGTGGGCGTCATGTCCGTTCTCCAGGGACAACTGCCAGTTCATGTACCAGTACTCCTGGGAGTAGAGGATCATGCTGCGGTCATCAAAAAACTCTGGCGGGATGTCCTCTTCCGGTGGGACTGCCTCACCATTGCCCATCCAGATGAAGACCATGCCCTTGAGGGTAACGGTGGGGTATGACTTGGCTTTCACCTTGCCGGGGATCTTGGACTCCGGTCCTTCAGGCAGTACGGCCAGCACGTTGCCGTCGCCGTCAAAGGTCCAGCCGTGGTAGGGACAGGACACCGTGCCGTCAAAGTGGCAGTCACCATGCATAAGGGAGCCGCCGCGGTGGGGACAGACGTTCCATAGCGC
Source organism: Dehalococcoidia bacterium (assembly GCA_963693605.1). Taxonomy (GTDB): domain Bacteria; phylum Chloroflexota; class Dehalococcoidia; order Lucifugimonadales; family Australimonadaceae; genus JAQBVZ01. The sequence goes on from CAVOAJ010000108.1 coordinate 3,882, forward strand.
CTTGATGTCGCCGTCCTTGCCACGGAAGAAGACAATCTGATCGCCTAGCATCTTGAGGCCGGCGGGTTTGTTCTTTGGAACTTTCTTGCTCTGGATTGCGGGGTACCAGTACTCACGGAGCCCTAGGGGGGCGGCAAGAGCTCGGACATCGTTGGCGGCTGAGGTCTTCGTTTGCCTATTGCCGTTGTTGCCACTGGATACAGGGGCTTCCGTCGCTGCGTCCTTAATGTCTACCATTCTGGACCTCCTTGGTGCGGGCGTTGTTTTATTAACGTAACCGCTACGCGCGCTCGCGCGAGCATAACTTTGCGATAGAATACTCAGTTCTACCACCTACGGCAAGCCTTCTAGCTATAGTTAAATTGCGCCGATATTCGACGTTGTACGTAGGCAAGCTGGCCCCGTCTGTTAAGCCAGCGTAAAGAGCGAGATTTCTGTTGTACGTGCCAGGTGGGTGTGCTACCATTCAGCCGCGTTCGTTCCAAAATTCACGAACCGTTGAGGTGGTAATGACCACCGGTCCTGACAGCCTCCGAGAACAAGCCCGTGAGGCCGTCGCCAATCAGCCCTACACAACTGTAACTATCCTATCGTCGCTGCTTGCGGCCCAGGACGCCTTGAGGTATCTGCCTCCAGAGGCGCTGGACGTTGTGGCTACGCACACAGGGGCCTCTATCAATGAGGTCTGGGGCATTGCGTCCTTCTATCCCAACTTTCGCTTTACGCCACCAGGTGACCATGTGGTGGAAGTCTGCTGGGGACCAACGTGCCACCTCATGGGATCGCAGCCCTTATTGCAGGGGCTTTTGGCAAACCTGGGCCTCGCCACTGAGGGTGAGACGGAGGATAAGGCCGTCACGTTGAAGCTGAACACCTGCTTGGGCGCCTGTCCTCATGCGCCAGTTATGAGCTTTGACCACCACCTGGCGGGCCCCATGGACTTGGAGACAGCAGAGGAACGGCTGTCACAACTTCGTGGAGACCAAGCCCACAATTGATTTGCGCTAAGATTAGATATTATTTACCAGTCTACGGACTGCTTGGACCGAAGGTGGCGACTCCCCATGACTGAGGCATTCAAGCAACTCCAACAGCGTGCACAGACGCAATGGGACGCCCTCCACCAGCGCCCGTGGGTACGCATTACCACCGGCATCCTGGCTGGGGCCGCTGGCGCTGAGGAAGTGGTTGCCGCCTTTCGTCAGGAGCTAGCTCGCACTGGTGTCGATGCCACCGTTTCGGAAGTAGGCACCACGGGCCTTTGCTATGCAGAGCCCATTGTGGACATCATTACGCCTGGCGGCCCTCGCGTGCTTTATGGCAACGTGACGCCTGACCTGGTCCCTGACCTTATTGCGCGACACGTGAAGGACGGCCAGCCAATTGCTGATAGGGCGTTGGCCACGGTGGACTCAGACCTTCCTGGCGTGCCGCGCCGTGAAGAGCTGCCAATGATGCGCAAGCAACTGCGCATCGCACTGCGGAACGCGGGTGAAATCGACCCCATTGAACTTAACCAGTACATTGCTCGTGGCGGCTATGAAGGCTTGGACAAAGCCCTCTCCGAGATGACGTCTGCGGAGGTGCTCCAAGAGGTCAAGGACTCCGGCCTCCGGGGTCGCGGTGGTGCGGCGTTCCCCACCGGGGTCAAGTGGGGTTTCCTGGCTGGCAACCCATCACCTATTAAGTACATCCTCTGTAACTGTGAGGAGGGTGACCCTGGTGCGTTTAACGACAAGGGCATCCTGGAGTCTGACCCCTTCACCTTGATAGAGGGCCTGACCATGGCGGGCTACGCCACGGGCGCGTCCAACGGTATTGTTTTCATCCGCCACGGCCACAGTGAGCCCATAGACCGGACGCAAGCCGCTATCAAGGCGTGCTATGAGGCTGGGCTGCTGGGCAAGAACATCATGGGTACGGACTTCTCCTTTGAAGTGGAAGTCTCGTTGGTAGGGGAGTCCTATGTGGCGGGGGAAGAGACGGCGCTCATGGAGGCCGTGGAGGGCAAGCGTTCCATGCCACGATTCCGCCCGCCGTTCCCTGCTGCTTATGGTGTCTGGGGCAAGCCCAGTAATATCAACAACGTAAAGACGCTCTCCTACGCGCCAGAGATCATCAGGCGCGGCGCAGACTGGTTCAAGAGCACGGGTACGGAGAAGAGCCCTGGCACTGCCATCGCCTGCCTGTCAGGTCACGCAAAGTACCGGGGCCTTGCTGAAATACCCTTTGGGCTGACCATGCGTGAGGTGGTTGAAGAGATTGGTGGCGGCGACAGGGATGGGGGTGCTATCAAGCTCCTGCAGACAGGCGGCCCTCTGGGCGGTCTGCTCCCGGCTGACCAGTTGGACATGGTGCTGGACTTTGATGGGATGGTGAAGGCG
>CAVOAJ010000109.1:0-6155 GCA_963693605.1 Dehalococcoidia bacterium
GCTATGTACCTGCCGCCCAGAGAGTCCACAAACCGGCCGAAGGAACGGAACATCGCCTCGGTCTTGTCGGTGCGTGGGTTAGCCATGATGAGGCCCTTGCCACCACCCAGGGGCAACCCCGCCACTGCTGATTTGTAGGACATGGCCCGGGAGAGCCGCAGCACGTCCAGCAGAGCGTCATCCTCTGTTGGATGCGGCCATATGCGCACACCGCCCAATGACGGCCCCAAGGTGGTGTCATGGATAGCAATGAATGCCCGCAGGCCCACTGATGGGTCTGTCCACACCGCTAGTTGCTCGTGGCCGTGCTGCTCCATGTGTTCGACAATGCGCATGCGGGTCTCCTGTCGTTGAAAGTGAAGAGGCCTGGTAACACCAAACTGGTGCGGGGAGTTCCCCACACCAGTTTAGATGATGCTTCAACAATATGGGTAGCGGGGATTAGCTGCCGGACTCCTTCTCATCACTATCGGAGCTGATTGCCTTGATAAACGGCTTCAGCCAAGACGTGAATTCCATGGGCATGATGAACTTGGTGGAGGCGTTGGCGCCCATCTCCTTCAGGGTCTCGAAGTACTCAAGGCTCATGGTCCGCTGGTCTATGGTGCTGGCAACGCCGTTGATGCGCTCCAAGGCCATGCTGAAACCTTCGGCGCGGAGGACAGCCGCTTGCTGGTCACCTTCCGCCTCAAGGATTTTCGACTGCCTCTCACCCTCGGCCCTAAGGATGGATGACTGTCGGTCACCCTGAGCGCGGTTGATGTCAGCGTCTCGCGTACCTTCAGCCTCAGTGACTGCGGCGCGGCGCGTCCTTTCCGCGGAGAGCTGGCGGTTCATGGCGTCCTGCACCTCACGGGGTGGCTCCACCTCTTTGATTTCTACCCTGGTTACTTTGACACCCCAGTTGGCGGTTACCTCATCCAGCTTCACCTGGAGCTGACCGTTGATTCGCTCACGTTTGGAGAGGACCTCGTCTAGGTCCATTTCACCCACCACCGCACGGAGCGTGGTCATGGCGAGGGCCTGAGCGGCAACGCCAAAGTTGCTGATGTTGAGGATTGTGTCCTGTGGGCGGTCTTCCATTACGCGCATGTACACAAAGAAGTCTATGTCTATGGGCGCGTTGTCACGCGTGATGCTGGTCTGCCTGGGTATCTGGATAGGCACCTCCCGCAGGTCAACGGTTGCGGTACCGTTGTTGACAATGGGCCAGACCCATCGTATCCCCGGCCCCCGTACACCTGTGAAGCTACCGAAGGTGAACATGACCATCCGTTCATACTGCTTGACGATATTCAGTCCCCAATTTGCCATTGGTCTTTCTCCTAGTTGTTCGTTTCCGTCTCTGTGTCTGGTCCGTCTTGTGCTGAAGCTTGTCTGCGTGGCTGCTGCCGTACCTACTATGGCTTGTGCTCAACCGTCAGCAATAAGCCTTCCACTGCCACGACAACCACCTGTTGGTCATTATCAATGCGTTTGCCGTCCTGTGCCTGGGCTGCCCAGTCCTCACCTTGAATATGGACGGTGCCATCCGGGTCCAGCGCGGTAACACTTACTCCTACGACGCCCACCAAATGATGGATTCCATCACCTTTGTTGCGACGCCGTGAGTCTACCATTTCTACCAGTAGCCCTCCACCAATGATCACCACGAGTCCGAACGCCACCACTAGAACCCAGGGATCTACGTGAATGTCATGCAACGTTGGTGAAGGAGTGCCGAAATGAGCAAAGAGCAATACGCCTCCCAGGATATAGCTCACGATTGCACCCACGCCCAACACGCCAAAGCCAGCTATGTTCACCTCAGCTATCGTGAGGGCCACAGCCAGGAGCATCAGGGCCACGGCCGCCCAGTTCACTGGCAGGTTGCCAAGGCCCGCGAACGCCAGCACCAGAGCCACCACGCCGGTGATGCCGGGGAAAAACAGGCCTGGATTCAGTATTTCAACCAGTATGCCCAGGCTACCCATGGAAAGCAGGAGGAAGGACACGTTGGGGTCCGCAATGAACGATAGGATGGTGTCAAAGAGCCCCATCCCTATGGCTTCTTGCGACAGTCCGCTTGTTTCCAGGGTCACCGTTCGTTCGCCGGTACCTGTCTGGACGGTCACGGTACGGCCGTCCACCAACCTCAGCAACTCGGTGGTGGAGCCCGCTAGCAAATCAATGATGCCAAGGTCGAGAGCCTCTTGGGCTGAGTAGGCCCTTGCCTCAAGTACCGTCGCCTCCAGCGGCTCGGACGGTCGTTCGCGACGCTCCGCAATGCTCCGCATGAAGGCTGCGGTGTCTTGGAAAATCTTCTTCTCCAACGTGTCTGGTATGTCCTCACCAGAGCCGCTCACGGGGCTGGCCGCGCCTATGTTGGTGCCTGGCGCCATGGCGGCTATATGCGCTGCCGCAGTGATGAAGGTGCCTGCTGAAGCGGCCCTCGCTCCCCCAGGCGCAACGTAGACAATGACTGGGATAGGAGACGCGAATATGGTTTCGACCATGTTCCGTGTGGAGTCCAGCAGCCCGCCTGGGGTGTCCAGTTCAACAATGGCCACCGTCGCGCCGTCTTCATATGCCTTTTCCAGTGACCGCGCGAGGAACCGGTCCGTGACAGGACTGATGATGCCGTCTAGCTCAATGACCCCTGCATGAGGGCCAGCGGCTGCCGCTTGGCCAATCACGCCCAATACAAGTGATAGGAGCCATACAGAGAGGAGCGCAAGCCGCCACCACGGCCGCTGGCGCAGGGCGCCGCTGCGTATTGTTCCGTGTCTGGTCTGGGTCAGTTCGGACAGCATTAAGACCCCCTAAAAGCCCGTCACTAAAGCATACACGGTCATGGGTGGGCTTAGGGGCACTTAATTTGGGTCGACAGGGAATGGCGTGACTTAGCGGCTCACCCGAACAGGTCTTCTTTGTCCTTCTTGCGTTGCGCCTCCACGGTCAGCATATCGTCAAAGCCGCCGCTGAACTCGCTGTAGAAGCTCTGGTCGTAGTTGCGCGTGCGCACCACCACCGGCATGGGGAGTGCGTGGCCAAATATCAGCGCCTGCTGCTGGGCTTCCAGTCGCGATAACACCGTCTTGAGTTCACGAGCGCCTGGTGCGCCGGTGAGCACCGCGTCCACATCGCGGTCGTTGTCCAGTTGGCAGATGATACGCGTGCCCACCTGGCTCATCACCTCCTGGTCAATGCCGGAGGGGCGCTGGTCCACCACCAGGAGGGTGACGTGATACTTGCGCATCTCCCTGGCAATGGTGCCAAAAATGGTCTGATTGGCAAGCTGTGGACTGAGGAAGCGGTGAGCCTCCTCAATGGTGATGACCAAGGGCAACGGTTCCTTGCCTGACGACGCGAGCGCCTCTTCCGTGCGACGGCGGTACTGATCATGGATGCGCCGCGTGATGAGGTTGGCCACAAGCAAGTAGGCGGCAAGGCTGTCTCCGTAACGACCGAATTCCAAGACCACGTGAATGCCACGGTCCAGGTAGTCCATCAACGTGGCGACTGCCCCCTTGCCTTGTACGCCGCCTTCGCTGAGAAAGCCGAAACGCTGGAATTGGGCGAGTCGTCGTCGGAGAGCGTCCAGCGTGCTCTGGCTCTCGTGGAGCTGGTCCGCCAGGCCTTGCATATCATCTATCGCCAGGAAGCTGCTGACCCAGTTGTTTTTGAAATGGCGCACCAGGGAATACGCTGCCTGAACGCCCAGGTCCGTGATATTCAGCGTGGGCGCTAGGATGGCGATGTCCTCCGGTTCAATCTCGTCGTAGCCAATCTGCACAATGAAATCTGTGGAGACGCCTCTGCGCCGCGCATCCTCTTCATCCAGACTAGCCACTGCTACCCGCGCTCCGGCAATCTGCTTAAGCCCCTTCACTTCATAGCCGGTCTCGCTGCGCGCTCCCCACCCGTACTCACTGTGCATATCGAATATCAGGTTGGTGGCAACGTTGCGCTGGGCCAGCCCCGCCAGCAGTATGCGGGTGAGGAAGCTCTTGCCCGTGCCGCTCTTACCAAAGACGCCGTTGGAGCGTTTGACCAGCTCCGCCAGGTCAAGGCATACGCGGGAGTCCTCCATGTCTAAGGGGCTGCCTATGAACACATGACGATCATCCTCACTGCCAAAGACCGCCTGCACGTCATCGTTGGTGGCACGACGCACCTTGGCAAAGTGTCCTGGCAGCGAACGCGCAGGCTTGGGCGCCTCTTCCATACTACTGAGGGCCAACGTGGGCGTGACCTTGGCGATGGCGAAGGTGCTGGTGCCGCTCAGGATGTCCGCGATTGCGGGGCTGGCATTCGGGGCCGTGGCCGCGAAGCGAGGGTCGGCGCTGGCCAGGTCCAGGTCAGTGACAATGCCAAAAAAGCGACTCTGCTGCCCCTGCACCGTGACGAAGGTACCCACCTTGAGTTCCTCGGCAGCAGCACCTGCGTGGAGGCGCACCTCTAGGCCACGACTGACGGAGCCGCCAACAACCACGCCTATGGGGCTGGCAGGGTCTACCTCTTCATCAAAGGGGAAGTCGTTATTCACATTGTTTCCAGTACTCACAGTGGCAGCCGTTGCAGCACCGCGTTGAGGCGGGGCATGTCTCCACCAAGGAGGGAGGCCACGGCGCGTCCGGCACGCATCAGGAATTCGTTTGGCTGCTCATGGGCTGTCGACGCCTGTCGGAGCACTGCGGCCAGTACGTCGTCACCCGTGGGCGTTCGCATGCTGGTCAGGAGTGCCAGGAAGTCTAGGCGTTCCGTGAAACGGCGCACCTCATCTGAGGCGCAGGCGTACATGAAGGTGTGGACCCGGGGTGGCAGCGGCGGCAGGTACTGGTTGAGTGACGTGCCATTGATGTGGCCCAGCACGGTGACTGTTACGTCCGTGCGCAGGAGTTGCTCAAGCTGCGGGTGCTCCCGGTAAATCTCCTCTTCAGAGGCTGCGTCTGCTCCGCGAGCTACGGCCCGTCGTGATGGGTCCAGGCTGGCGGTCTCCACGCCTGACACCACGCCGTACACTGCGCTCTGGTCGCCGTCAGGGCTACCTGCGCGCACCAGCGTGCCAAGAGCGGGCGATTCGTAAAGCTGGTGGCATTGGGCAACCAGGCGCTCAACGGAAGCCTCAACTACCTCGCCAAAGCGAGTTGCAGTGGTAATGGAAGTCATGGGCGCATTGTCGGGCAGCGCGTCGCGCTACCGCAAGAGGTACGTGACGCCGGAAGGGACGCGTTATCGCGTGCTATGCCTTTGCCTTGCCCTGCGCGGCCACCTTGGCCATGGCTTGTTCCACGGCGGCGGTGTCGCCTAAGTAACGATGGCCAATCGGCTTGAGGTCATCATCTAGCTCATAGACCAGCGGGATGCCCGTGGGGATGTTCAGTTCCGTGATGTCCTCGTCCGAGATACCGTCCAGGTGTTTCACCAACGCCCGCAGGCTGTTGCCGTGGGCGGCAATGAGCACTCGCTTGCCTGACTTGATGACGGGCGCAATATCGCTCTCCCAGTAGGGGAGGAACCGTGCCACGTTGTCCGCTAGAGACTCCGTCAACGGCAGTTGGGCAGGGGTCAGGTCAGCGTAGCGAGGGTCGTTTCCTGGGAAACGGTCGTCGCTCTTCTCAAGGGGCGGAGGCTGCACAGCGTAGCCCCGTCGCCACAGCATCACCTGCTCTTCACTGTGACGCGCCGCCGTCTCTGCCTTGTCCAGCCCCTGCAACGCGCCGTAGTGTCGCTCGTTCAGTCGCCAGGAGCGGTGTACGGGGATCCACATCATGTCCAGTTCATCCAGCGCCAACCACAGCGTCCTGATGGCGCGCTTCAGCACCGACGTAAAGGCCACGTCAAAGGTGAGCCCCTCCGCTTTGAGTCGTTTGCCCGCCTCCACCGCTTCAGCGATGCCCGCTTCGGAGAGGTCCACGTCCGTCCACCCCGTGAAGCGGTTTTCCTTGTTCCAGGCGCTCTCACCGTGGCGTAGCAGAACGAGTTGATGCATGGCTGTTCACCTTGTGCTGGACTGCCGCCATTTTCGCATACAGGCGGGGCTGTGGGTCAACTAAGGTCAGCCTATGCCTTGCGCACAGCCAGGCCAATGACGCCCGGCCCTGTGTATGTGCCCACTATGGGCCCAATCTGGCTGGTGAGGATGGGTAGCCCCGTGCTGAGCGGCTGGACAA
>CAVOAJ010000110.1:0-5876 GCA_963693605.1 Dehalococcoidia bacterium
CATGGCATGGGAGGCTGCCAGCAACTCAGTCCATAAGGCTATAGAGCCCTTGGTGGAGGCGGCATACAGCATCTTCATGCCGGAGGCTTGGCCAATCCCTTTGCCTATGGTGCGGATGTCCAACCCGTATTGCTTCAGCGCCTCAAGGGCAGTGGTGTCCGGGCCTGAGCAGTAGATGCGCGTGGCGCTCCCCTTGGAAGGCGGCGGGCCGATGATTCCTGCGTCAATGAACGTGCCGCCCGCTTCACCAACGATGGCGGCGATACGCTCCACGTTCTGCGGCGCAATGGCGTTGCAGTCTGCGTACACCGGCGTTGCGCCTGTGGCACGCATGCTGGCGGAGACGAGTTCCGCTATGGAGACCGCTTCTGCTGGCACCAGCACAGAGAGAACAAGGTCTGCTTGCTTCACTAGTTCGTCATAGGAGCCAACGTCACGGATGCCGGACTCCTGCGCTCGCAGTCGCGTGAGGTCGCCGCGACCTTCCAGGCAGGCCACCACCTCCAGGCCTTCGTCGTGAATGACCTTGGCGATGGCCGCGCCCATGTCACCTGGGCTGATGATGCCGACTGTACGCACGCTCATGACGTTTCTCCCACGCAGGCGTTACTGATAATGAGAGCGCAGTATAGCAAAGGCGCGGGTGATGACACGCCTGAGTTAATCCTCTCCGAGCTACGTACTAGGAGCGGGACACCCTCGCACTCGTACGGTACAATAAATAGGCATACGGGCTAGACCCGCGTTGGGAGACGCCAGATGGTAAACAAGCTGTTGGGGTTCATGCGGGACTCCAACGACAAACAGGTGAAGCGCCTTCAGGGGTTTGTTGATGAGATCAACGACCTAGCGCGGGAGTTTGAGGCTCTCTCCGATGCCGACCTCCACGCGAAGACGGAGGAGTTCCGGCTGCGACTAGGCGAGGGCGAGGAGCTTGACGACCTGCAGCCCGAGGCCTTTGCCGCCGTCAGGGAGGCCGCCCACAGGACCATTGGACTCCGTCACTTTGACGTGCAGCTCATGGGGGGCGCTGTGCTCCACCAGGGCAAGATTGCAGAGATGCGCACCGGTGAAGGAAAAACGCTGGTGGCCACGTTGCCTGTTTACCTCAACGCTCTGGATGGCCAGGGCGCTCATCTGGTGACGGTCAACGACTATCTGGCACGCCGAGACGCTTCCTGGATGGGGCCGGTGTACCACGCCCTTGGCCTGACTGTGGGTTGCCTCCAGCATGACCAAGCACTGCTTTTTGACCCAGACGCTGAGCCGGATGCGGATGGTTATCCCTACCCGTACATGCGCGCAATCCCGCGCCGTGAGGCGTACGCGGCGGACATCGTCTACGGTACTAACAATGAGTTTGGTTTCGACTACTTGCGAGACAACATGGTGGGTTCCGCTGAACAAAGGGTGCAGCGTCCACTCCACTTCGGCATTGTGGACGAGGTAGACAACATCCTTATCGACGAAGCCCGGACTCCGCTGATCATCAGCGGGCCTGCGGAGGAGTCCACCAAGCTCTACAACACCTTTGCTCAGGTTGTTCCCCGGCTCAAGATGGATGAGGACTACATACTGGATGAGAAGGACCGGACGGTAATCCTCACAGAAAAGGGGATCAGCAAAGTAGAGCGGCTCGTCAACGTCACCAACCTTTATGACCCCGCCAATTACGTATACACGCACTTTGTGGAGAACGCTCTCAAAGCCCACGTCATCTTTCTGCGCGACAAGGACTACGTTGTGCAGAACGGTGAAGTAATCATCGTTGATGAGTTCACCGGCCGGTTGATGGAGGGTCGTCGCTATTCTGACGGCCTCCACCAGGCGTTGGAGGCCAAAGAGGGAGTCGCCGTCCAGCGTGAGAACATTACGTACGCCACCATCACGCTGCAGAACTACTTCCGTATGTATCCCAAGCTGGCCGGTATGACGGGTACGGCCCTCACTGAGGCTGAAGAGTTTCAGAAGGTGTATGCCCTTGAGGTGGTAGCCATTCCAACCCACAGGAGCATGGTTAGGAATGACCTGCCTGACCTTGTGTACAAGACGGAGGACTCCAAATTCAAGGCTGCCGCTGACAAGATAGCTGAGCTCTATGAGCAGCGGCGCCCCGTGCTAGTGGGCACCGTATCCATTGAGCAATCTGAACACCTGAGTGACATGCTCAACCGGCGTGGCGTGAAGCATGAGGTGCTGAATGCGAAGCAGCATGAGCGCGAGGCGCTCATTGTGTCCCAGGCCGGGCGGCCTGGTTCTGTGACCGTGGCCACCAATATGGCAGGGCGTGGTACAGACATCATCCTGGGCGGTGAGCCTGCCGAAGATGAATCCAAGGAAACCTGGCAGCAACGCCACAATGAAGTGGTGGAGATGGGCGGGCTGTATATTGTCGGCACTGAGCGCCATGAGTCTCGGCGTATAGATAACCAGCTCCGCGGGCGTGCTGGCCGCCAGGGAGACATGGGCACTACACAGTTCTACATCTCATTGGAAGATGAGATTATGCGTCGCTTTGGCGGTGACCGTATAAAGACCGTTATGAACTGGGCAGGCATTGCAGATGACGTGCCGCTGGAAAGCCGTATCGTCACCAAAGCGGTGGATAACACGCAGGTCAAGGTGGAGGCCAGTAACTTTGACATCCGCAAGCAGCTTGTCGAATACGACGACGTGATGAACCGCCACCGCGAGGTCATCTATGAAGAGCGCGGCAAGGTACTTAGCGGTGCTGACCTCAGGGCCAACATGGTGGAGATGATCAACGCTGAGGTTTCCAGCCTTGTGAGTTCCTGCCTTCAGGGAGAGCCCGACGACTGGGAAGCGGATATTTTGTTAGCTGAAGTAGCTACGGTGTTGCCCTTGGACAGCCACATCACCGAGGACTACGTGCGTTCCATGAGCCCGGAAGAGGTTGAGGACGAACTGCTGGAAGCTGCCAATGAACTTTATGAACGGCGGGAGCAGGAGTTGAGCCCTGAGACGGTGCGCATGCTGGAGCGGGCAGTTATGCTCCAGACCATAGACCGTCTGTGGGTGCAGCATCTGACCACCATGCAGAACCTCCGGCAGGGGATTGGCCTTCATGCCTTTGGCCAGCGGGATCCGCTGGTGATGTACAAGATGGAGGGCCACAAGCAGTTCCAGGAGCTACGGAGCCGCATTCAGCATGACATTGCCCACACTATCTACCACGTGGTGCCCGCCAGCCAGGGTAGTCAGCAGGCCCAGCCGACGCAGGCATCCCAGAACGGCGTTGCATCGAAACAAGACGCATCCGCTGTAAGCAGGCCCACAGCCGTAAACACCGGCCAGGTCAGCACGGTCATGTCCAGGGTAGCTGCCGGCCCTAAGGGAGAGCCCGTTGCATCACGCAAGGTGGGGCGCAATGACCCGTGCCCCTGTGGCAGTGGTAAGAAATATAAGCGGTGCCACGGGATAAACCTCTAATCCCGGAATCTGGGCGCCATTTGAGAATTGGCCAAGATGGTCTTTGAGGATTCCCAACTTTCTACTGAGAAGAATGGCCGCCTGGCCATAGAACACCTGCGGCGACAGGTCTCTGAAGGCCGTCAGTGGACTGATGCGCTCTTGGAAGCGGTTGGCTTATGGGACTGCCCTCAGGAACACTACAACGGTCGTGACTTCACGTACCTTCTCCATGGTGAGGCGTTTGACTGGCTGCTGTTGGCTGAGCGGTTGTTGATGGAACTGCCGTGGACTGCTCCCGTGGAGGAGCAGGAGCGACTTCTGTTTACTGCAGAGCTACCTCTTCATGTGACGGAGAGCCAGTTCCGGGAAGCCTTGGGCGTGGAAAAATACCGAGCGCATCTCAATTTCTTCTATGGCGTGGTGGTGGAAGAGGCGTTGATTCTGAGTGTGGAGAGAGAGGTGCTCAAAGAGGGGGGGGTGCGTGGCTTTGTGCAGGGCAGAGGGGCGGAAGACCGTGTATACCAGAGCCTCTACGGCGCTCCCTATGATGCACTGCTCAAGACGTACCTGCGGGAGCAGCGGAGACGGATCAGGAAAAACTTCAATCTCACTGACCTGAAGGGTTTCACGTACTGGCTCTTCAAGCTGCGGTTGAAGCACAACGATGGCGCACGTACTGCCAGTGACACCCGGAAGGGGCTTCAGCAACTCTCAGTGTTGTGGGCGCAAGCCGGACGACCCAGCCTATCGGCACCGCCTATCGATTCGCTGGAGCCAGCGCTGCTGATATGAGTGGAGACGCCCTCCGCTATACAGTCTCAGGCGTCACTTTCCTTCGTGGTGGCACGGCCAACAGCATGGACACGAACATCAGCACAAACACGCCAATGAAAATGATGAAGGCCATGTTGTAGTCGCCATGGGTGTCGCGTAACCAGCCCGCGAGCAGCGGTCCCAGGGGGTTGATGAAGCCCGTGAAGGGCATCGTGAAGCCTCGGATGGCACCCACTGAGTGACGGCCAAAGTAATCAGCAATCAGCACGTTGTGCAGGACTGTCCATCCACCAGTAGCCACGCCAAACATCAGAACAAAGGCAAGGGCCACGGGGAACGTATTGGCCTGTAGCATCACCACCATTGAAACAATGTAAATCAAGCTCACGGCCATGGTCAGGTACCTGGCGTGGATACGCTCTATGGCAAACCCCCACACAATCATGGAGACGGCAGACACGCCGGTATAGATGGCTGTCACCGTAACGGCAAGGACGGCACTAATGCCGCGGTCTTGAAAGCTGGCGGTCAGGTGCAGGTTCACGGCGGTCAGTGCAAAGGCTCCAGCCGCCAAGACCAGGACAACGAGCCAAAGGGACGGCTCACGGATGGCCTCTTTGAGCGTCCAAGCCTCCTCCAACCGCAACTGCCTCCGGCCTTCCATCCGTGCATCGTTTGGGTCTGCGTTGGGGTCATCTCCGTCTGGTAAGAGGCCCAAGTCCTCCGGTTTGCGCCGCATATAAATCAGCGCTGGAATGGTGACGAGCAGGGCAGTGAGGACCGCCAACACAACGTAGGCAGAGCGCCAGCCTTGGGTCACGATGATGGCGTGAGCAAGGAAAGGCAGCGCAGCCTGGCCTATACGTACGCCACTGCCGCCAATAGCCATGGCGCGCCCACGCATCCGGATGAACCACTTGGCTATCATGACGGACGTGCCAAGGTTGATGCCCGCTATGGCCACGCCCCGGCCCACGCCTATGAGGGCCCAGAAGTGCCACGGGTCCGTCATCACGGCCAGCCCCAGCATTGCCCCTGCCACCACCATGCCGGAGAGGGCAATGATGCCTCTGCCGCCGTATCGGTCAAATAGTCCGCCTACGACGCCGGACAGCATGGAGCCGGAGAAGCTGCCGATAGTGAAAGCCAAAGCGATGGTGGTACGGGACCAACCAAGGTCGTCACCAATCGGCTTGACGAAGATAGCCAACATTGGCCCGTACATGGGTGCATGGGCAAAGGTGACCAGCATTGATACGCTGACTATGCCCCAGCCGTAGAAAGCGCGCTTAAAGGGCCAGAGGAAAGGTACGTTTGCTTGGGACGATGATGGTCGTAAGCTCAAGAGGGTGCGGGCTTCCCAGCGGAAAATGCAACGGGCCATGGGCCCCGGGAGAGTCCTTACTGCCTTGTGAAATAGAGTGGAGTGGCTACCGAATTCTACGCGCTGTGCGTACCATTGGAAAGCCTGAGCCGTAACACGTTGCTGCTTAGGCCCATCACCAGTACAATTCGGCTAGGCTCATAATTGAGCCCACGCTGACAGGGAGTGGGGTGACGAATAAGCATGAATGCTCTTAGAAAAACCGCCTTGGTAGTTGATGATGAGGACGCCGTCCAGGAGGTGGTCTCTCGTCAATTGCAGACTTTTGGGTATGACTGCTCTAAAG
>CAVOAJ010000111.1:0-5858 GCA_963693605.1 Dehalococcoidia bacterium
AGAGAGGTGCTTCAAAGGTGACTTCCTTTTCCCTGCACATCTCTTCATCGTGCTTGGGAGCCCTGAAGGCGTGTTCAAGGAAGTGGAGCTCATACCGAGATCCCGTGGCATCCTGGATGGGGTTGACCTCATCCAGCAATTCACGAATGCCCTCTGCCTTGAGAGCATCAAAGGAATGGAGCTGAACCTCAATGAGACTGGAAGGTTCCAGTACCTGAGGCAGCCGGGCAAAGGATTGGTGATTGCCCGCAATCTGATTCTTGGGTCGTGACGCTAGCGTAGCCATAGTGGCTTCATCTCCCTAAAACTGAGTACACGCCAAAAGACCTAGACATGGCTAGGCCCAGAATAAGCAGACTAAATTGTGGGAACTAAGTGCGACTTTATAGCCAGAGGACATACCCCTACTGAGTAACGCACTATAGCAAACGGACTACCCGAAGTCAATGTTAATGCCTCGAGTAGACAACTTGACAGCACTATTGTGAACACCTACTCTTGCGGAGAATGATTCTTGATAAAAGCTACTCAACACAATCCAGCACAGATGAGCAACGTTTTCGCCATCTGACCGCCAAGGCGCATGAAGCGGGCTTCCGCCTCACACCGCAACGCCGTGCTGTCTTGCGGGCGCTTTTGTTCAGTGATAAGCACCCTGGCGCTGAGGAACTATTCCGGCAAGTGAAGGGTGAATACCCAGATCTCAGCCTCGCCACCGTCTACAAATGCTTGGATATGCTTAAGGCCATGGAAGAAGTGCTCCAACTTGAATTCAGGGACGGGAGCAGCCGATTTGACGGACGCCGCCCCGCATCCCACGCTCACGTAATCTGCACCCGTTGCGGCGCAATTGAAGACGCCACCGCTGACCCATTTACATGGTGCTCTGATAACGTTGCCATAGAGACTGGTTATCGGCTGGACCGTTATCGGTTTGACCTGTATGGGCTGTGCCCAGATTGCCAGACGCAAGCAACCAGACAACAGTAGGATTGCAGATTTATCGCAAAAGGCATAAAACGACAGACGCACAAGGCGCAATCGCAATTATAAAGTTAGGAAAGGGAGGAAACACATGCCTGGATTGAAGGGGACAAAGAGTGAAGAGAATCTGAAGGGCGCATTTGCTGGCGAGTCACAGGCCAACCGACGGTACCTGTACTTTGCGCGGCGCGCGGACATTGAGGGCTACCCCGACGTGGGAGGGCTTTTCCGCGACATCTCCGAGTCCGAGACCGGCCACGCCTTTGGCCATCTGGACTTCCTGCGCGAGACTGGCGACCCTGCCACCGGCGTGCCGATTGGCAACACGGACGCAAACCTCAAGGCGGCCATTGAGGGCGAGACCTACGAGTACAGTGAGATGTACCCCGGCTTTGCCAAGACCGCCCGTGAGGAAGGGTTTGAGGAGCTTGCTGAGTGGTTTGAGACCCTAGCCCGCGCCGAGCGTTCCCACGCCGGTCGGTTCACCAAGGGCCTTGAGACCCTAGACGCATAGCAACCAGGACTGCGCATAGAGCGTGATGAGTTGGCGCCCTCCGGCAGTCCGCTGCCGGGGGGCGCTTGTCAGCAATATACATTTGCTAGCTAATTAAGCGCCCGTCTGATGGACGGGCCGTGGACAGATAGACGGACGTGAGGAGAGCATGGCTACACACCAACCAAAGCAGCCGCCATCATATGACCCCAATGAGGATCGTTATTGGGACGGAAATGACGTGCTTGCAGAGGAGCAGCGGCAGTTTGACGTCTGCCATGGTTGTCGCCTCTGCAACGGCCTCTGCCCCTCCTTCCCTGCATTGTTTGAATTGACGGACCGCATTGACGGAGAGGTTTCCAAGATAACCAATGAGGACCTCCGTCCCATAGAGGACCTCTGTTATCAATGTAAGCTCTGTTACGTGGTCTGCCCGTACACTCCTCCGCATGAATTCTTGCTGGACGTCCCGCGGCTCCTCACGCGCAAGAAGTTCGTGACAGCAAAGGCTGAAGGGGTGAAGTTTAAGGATCGGGTATTGGGAGATCAGGATCTGCTGGGTAAGGTGAGCAGCAAAGTTGCGCCGCTGGTTAACATGGCCAACAGCATGACCCCCAACCGCCTGATCATGGAGAAGGTGTTGGGGGTTCACCGGAACGCCACCCTCCCTAAGTACCATGGAGAAACCTTTGCCGCATGGTTCAAAAAGCGCTACGGCGCAGCCATGAAGCCTTCTGCTGAACCTGTGGGCAAGGTGGCCTTCTTCCACACCTGCACCATCAATTACAACGACCCTGAAGTGGGCAAGGCGTGTATCCAGGTGCTGGAGAAGAACAACATTGAAGTAGTGATCCCTGAGCAGGAGTGCTGCGGGATGCCCTTTGTGGACGGCGGTGACTATTCCAGAGCCCACGGCAAAATGGAAAGCAACCTTGCCAAGCTGGTGAAGTGGGTGGATGAAGGCTATGACATCGTCGCACCCAGCCCAACCTGCTCTCTGATGCTCAGAGATGAATACCCGGCTAACAGCCCTGAGTCGGAGGCGGCCAAACGGATTGCTGAACACACCTTTGAATTCGGCCACTATCTATGGAAGCTCAACCGTGCAAAGACGCTTAACAAGGAATTCACAAAAAGCCTGGGCAAGGTCAACTTCCACGTGGCATGCCATACCAGAGCCCAGTCCATCGGCAGCCCGTCATCCCTAGTCTTAGCGCAAGTGCCGGACACCACCGTCAATGCCATTGAGCAATGCTCAGCCCATGATGGCACCTGGGGCGTGAGCAAGGACTACCATGAGCTGTCGTTGAAGGTGGGGCGGAAGCTGTTCAACAACCTCCAGCAGGGTGAGCCGTCACTGCTGGTCACGGACTGTCCTCAGTCCGCCATGCAGATCAACCACGCCATGGGCGTCAAGCCGGTGCATACCGCTGTGGCGCTCAGAGATGCTTATGGACTGCCCCGTGCATAAGGTCACTATCTATATGGATGAGAAACCATGCGTAAGCTAACCAGAGATGACATCGTTGACATTGCCGCCTATGAACGTGAGCGCTCGGAGTTCCGACGCCATGTGATTGACGTTAAGAAGCGCAGGCGCGTGGAGGTTGGAGAGCAAGTAACCCTGGTCTTTGAAAACCTGGATACCATGCGGTTCCAAATCCAGGAGATAATGCGCGCGGAGCGTATCGTTTTAGATGAACGCACCCAAGAAGAATTGGACATCTACAATGAACTGCTACCGGAACCCGGTCAGCTTACAGCCACACTGTTTATTGAGGTCTCAGAGCAAGCTAGGGTCAAGGAGGTCTTGGACCAGATGTGGGGCCTGGACCAGACCGGCACCACCTACTTCCAGATAGGGGGTGGTGAGCGAGTGATGGGCCTGTATGAAGGCGGCCACAGCCATGAATCCAAGATCAGCGCCGTTCATTACGTCACCTTTACGTTCACTGCAGCCCAGGTGCAAGCGCTTGTTGACGGGGCGGAGCCGGTGCGGTTGATTGTTGACCACCCCAATTACCAGCGAGATATCACCTTGAGTGACGACGTCCGCCGTTCCTTAGCCGAGGACTTTCAAGCGACCGAGTAACGCCAAGTGAGTGGCTTAGCCCGTCTTACTTGTGTAGATTTTAAAAACACCAAGAGGAGCATCCCCACGCCAGGACCCTTTGACGCCATCCGATTTATCCACAACGCCCTTCGCGCAGAACTCAGCACCATAGAAGCTGCTGCCAGCTCCTTGGACGCTTCCAACGCCGAGCAACTGAGCGCGCTGTCCAGTCAGTTCACTGAGTTTGAAAAGTTTGTGAAAATGCATGAGGCAGGTGAAGAGAACGTTATCTTCCCCGCTATCGCTGCCAAGGCACCAAACCTTGTGCCTGCCTATGACCTTGACCACCGCTCCAATGATCGCCTCATTGATGAGATACAAGCCGCATTGAAGGCCAAGGACGCCAAGCAGGCGTATCGCCAGGCCGTAGCGCTGAACTCCACCATGTCGCTTCACCTGGACAAAGAGGAGCAAGACCTCTACGCCGTTGGTGGAGTGCTTCTGTCACCGCCTGAGCAAGGGGCGCTCATTGGGCAAACCAACGCTCAAATACCCAAAGAAAACATGCCTTGGGGCGTGGGGTATATGTTCTCCCGCATGGACACTGCTAGTAGAGTGGGGATGCTTAAGGCCATGCAGCCGGGGATGCCGCCTGAGGCTCTCAAGGGAGTAGGCGGCATTGTGGCGGGGGCAATTGGCGCTGATGCGTGGGCAGAGGTCGTTCAGCAGATGCCGGAGCTGGCATAGCCTTTACTGCAACACTGCCAGTAGCGCTTCCTCAAGCTCTTGGGCCGTCGCGTAGCCCTCAAAACGGGCGGTCACAATGCCGTCTCTATCCGTGATGAAAGCCCAGGACTCATTTTTCCAATGGGGTACGTTTGATATCCCCCATTCATCCACTACCGGTGTGATGCGGCCGTTGTTCAGGTCTCCACCTATTTCATCAGGGTTGTCATAGATCTCCACGTGGATGAAGAAGGCCACTTCCTTGTATTGCTCCTTCAACCCTTGGAGCGTCTCCACTTCAGGCCCGCACGTGGGGCTTGTGCAGTAGGCGGGTGAGGCAAATACGATGAGCGCAGGCGTCTGGCTGGTCACCGCCCGCTCAATAGTATTGAGATAAAGCTCAGGGTCTGGAGTCCAGGCCGTAGTTAGCTGCTGGATATCGTCTACGTCCAATAGCGTCTTATTGCGGCTGTGCGGAGCCGCCTGCCCTATGTCCACAACGGGGCTGGTCTCTGCAATTGTTAATGGTAGGAAGACGTGATTATTGGTCCCGTCCTCAATAATCACCTCAATATCCAGCATCCAACTTCCGGCCCTGTCAAAGCCCAGTTCAGTCACATAGTTCCCGCGGGTGCCGTAGGGCCACTGATAGTACGTTGCCTGGGTAACCGTGAAGGGTGGCTCCGCAACATTGCCGTTTGGGGCGTAGTAACTGGAGACCTTGACCTCCTTCACCTCAATGAGCGCTTTGCTGGAGTGCAGCACAAAGGCGATGCGCTGCGTGCCCGTCCGTAATACCCCTGTGGCCAAAAGGGCTTGTAGGTCGTTGCCATCCTCGCTAACCACGGGTTGTGTGGCAGGTGTACCCGTTCCGCCCGCAGCGTCGCACGCGATGGTGGCCAAAGACAGCACCATGAGCGTTGCCAGCAAAGGCAACCACAAACGGGGTTTCCTCATCTTCAACATCTGGTTCCTTATATCTTTGAGTACGGGCTTATTACGGGCCCTCTGCGTATGCGCCAAATGTAAAGGCAAACAGCGCAAAACCTTCTGACTTGGCACTGAGGTCCAGCTCATGTCCGCCAAAGTCGGGCAGTTCCACCACCCGGTACATCCTTGGTTCGTCCACCACAAAGTAGCTGCGCCCATCCTTCACTATGACATCCGCGCCCGCCTCATTGGCCTTCAGTGAGTTGCCGTCCATCGTCACCTCCACCTCGAAGGGCTCCGTGACCTGGTAGGGATTGATGACTGCATTGACGCTGGTCGCATAGAACTTCAGGGCTACGAGGTCTTCAAAGGTTTCTGTCCTACGGGCGTGGATAACGCTTTCCGTGCCGTTAAACCAAGGTCCCTGCAGGTAGAAGAAGTGGTTCTTGTGGTCAAAATTGTCGATGTAGGTCGTGACCACATCGGTCGCAGCATAATAGACAGGGTCGGCAACATATTGGCCGCTATTGGTGAAATTGCGGAGGGTGCCTCCATAGAGTTCACGGGTGATGCGATTATTAAAGTCGCTGCCGTAGGCCCTGGCATCGAACTCTGGGCCAGGGTCAGTACCCGCCTCTATGCCGCTCAGGTCCGCGCCTGCCTCAATCAACA
>CAVOAJ010000112.1:0-5716 GCA_963693605.1 Dehalococcoidia bacterium
CCGGCCCCGCATACGCGCAGTACTATACCTTTGGCGCGACGGATGCTGACTTCGAGTGCGGCTGGCCCGTGGACGAAGACGTGGAAGGGGAGGGCGACATCGAGATTGGCTCCGTCGATGGAGGCAAGGCTGCGGTATCCGTGAACGACGGCCCCTACGCAACGCAGATAAAGGCTCACGGCGCGGTCCACGGCTGGCTCCACACAAATGGCACCTTTGCCGGCGGCTACCCGCGAGAGGTGTACCTCAATGACCCCACCACCACTGATGAAGCTGAGTGGCGGACTGAGGTCATCTGGCCCATGCAGGGCTGAAGACCAGATTTCTAGGGGATAACGTAGTAGGGGCGCACGGCTGTGCGCCCCTACTCTGCGAATACCGAACATTTCTGCACTGTCACTGGCAACCGTAAGCAGACTACGCTCGGGCGTCCAGGTAGCTCACCGGCATTGGGCCGGGTGGCGGCTGCGTTACATCAAGGCCATGAATCTCTTTGACACTGGATGCAAACCACTTATCAAAATCATTGCTGGAAGCTCCTACCTTTGCCATGAACTCATCCCCGCCAGGGCCTTCCTGCAGCGCGACGACGAACGTCCCCATGGGCGTCTCCGCCAGCCATGCGGCGTGCCGGGTCAGACCGTACGCTTGTTGAAATCAGCGAACTCCTGTGCCTTGGCACCGTTGAGCTCAGCAATCCACGCCTTCCAGACATCCAGCTTACCGTCCACTATCGGTGCTACAATTACAGCCATGTTGTCCTCCCCCTCCAGAATGATGGCAGGATATACCGTCGCTGGGTAATGTAAAAGAGATGCCCTTAGCTTTCGTCTTGAGCTGATTCAGTCTTGGACTCCCGGTGCTTCACGCCACGTTCCAGCCGTTGGCGCGCCAGCATAAGGTAGTGGCCGCAGGTGAGGCAGCGTATGCCTATGTCCGCGCCAAGTCGTTCAATACGCCACTCAAAGCCACCGCAAGGGTGCTGCTTGCGCAGCGTGACAACATCGCCCAGAGCAAACGGCGTTACCATCCCTTGCCCATGGCCTCCAGCACGACGTTGAAGGCGTCACGCGCCTTTTCGGCCTCACGGCGTGCAGCCTCAGCAAAGTCAGCGCCCTTTGATGCGTAGAGCACCTGACGTGATGAACTGATGATTGCGCGGCGTCCGTTGGCATCCGTGCCGTTGCGCACCGCTGCCTCCACGTCGCCGCCCTGCGCGCCCACGCCGGGGATGAGGATGGGCATGTCCGGACATAGCGCTCGTACGCGGGCCAGCTCCTCCGGGGCCGTTGCCCCCACCACCAGCCCAATGTTTCCGTTGGTGTTCCAGCTTTGGGCCTGCATGGCCACATGTTCGTACAGAGGTATTGCGCCGCCCTCGGTAGCCAGTTGCAGCGACTGAAAGTCAGCGCCGCCGGGATTGGAGGTGCGACAGAGGATGAAAACGCCTCTGTCCTTGTAGGCCAGGAAGGGTTCAAGTGAATCGCGCCCAAGGTACGGACTCGCAGTCACCGCGTCGGCTCCCCACTGTTCAAAGACCGCCTGAGCGTAAGCGACTGCCGTGCTGCCAATGTCGCCGCGCTTAGCGTCCAGGATGACCGGCACGTCGCTTGGTATGGCGGCCATGGTCTGCTCCAGCGCATGCAGCCCTGGCAGCCCCTGTGCCTCAAAGAAAGCGATGTTCGGCTTGAAGACGCAGACCATGTCCTTGGTCGCGTCAATAATCGCCTTGCAGAAGGCGGCAGTATCGTCGATAGGCATCTGGGCGCGTGTCGGATCCAACCCCACGCAGAGGAGGCTGTGGTTCCGTTGCGCCGCAGCGTCTAGCTTCTCAACAAATGTGGGCATATCTGGCCTCCGCCAAAAGTGTACGGCTGACGTCATGGCGGCACAAGAGACGCGAGTCTCTCTTTAGGGTGATAGCATTACACCATGCGTTTTCCTGTCACCCTTGTCCCCGGCGTGTTTGTTGAACGGCGTAACCGCTTCGTTGCAGACGTGACGGTGGACAGCGTCCCGTTTCTGGCCCACGTACCCAACACGGGCCGCATGCGCGAGCTTATGGTGCCAGGCCACGAGGTGCTGCTGCGACCGGCCGCCGACCCGTCCTGCCGTCGCACGGTGTATGACCTGTTGATGGTGAAGTACCAGGGCCATTGGGTGGGTATCGACTCCCGGACCACCCCAACACTGGCAATCGAGGCGTGGCAGGCAGGGCTGCTGCCTGCGTTGTCGCCATACACGCACGTGAAGCGAGAGGTGAAGCTCGGTGTGAGCAGACTGGACCTGCTGTTGGACGGCCCTCCTGGGCTCTGTTACGTGGAGGTCAAGTCCGTGAACCTGGTTGAGGACGGCATTGCGCTCTTCCCCGACGCTCCCACTGAGCGTGGCGCTCGTCACCTTGGTGAGCTTGCAGCGGCTGTGCGCGACGGCCACCAGGCAGCCGCCGTGTTCATCGTCCAGCGTGACGACGCGACGGCCCTCGCACCCCTCGAGTCGGCGGACCCTGTCTTTGCAAACGCGCTTCGGCAGGCAGCAGAAGCTGGCGTGGGCGTTTACGCCATAGCTTGCGAGACGACCTCAGAAGGCCAGACTCCCCTGCGGCAGGTGCCGGTATTGCTGGAGCAACCCGCCACTGTGGGGCAGGGTCGCTCCCTATGAAGCTGCCAGGGCTCCTAACAGAGATTTACGACCGCCTGTACACTGCCTACGGTCCCCAGGGCTGGTGGCCGGGTGATGGCCCCTTTGAGACCATAGTGGGCGCGGTGCTCACGCAGAACACAGCGTGGACCAACGTGGATAAGGCGATGACGAACCTCAGGGCAGCGGAGTGCATGACGCCCCAGGCCATGCGCCAAATCCCTGAAGAGGAGCTGGCGTTGCTCATCCGGCCAAGCGGCTACTTCAATACCAAGGCCAAGAAACTGAAGGCGGTGGTTGAGTATCTGGCCCGTTATGATGACGACCTCGACCGCTGGCGTGACCGCGAAGCGAAGGAGCTACGCGCTGAGTTGTTGTCGGTCTACGGTATAGGGCCGGAGACGGCGGACGACATTGTGCTCTACGTGGCGGACCTACCAACCTTCGTGATGGACTCGTACACCCAGCGTATTGTGGATCGCCTGGGCCTGACGCCAGCGCGCCGCACCTATGACGGTTACCAGGCGCTGTTTGAGGCCAACCTGCCCGCAGAAGCGCCACTGTTCAATGAATACCACGCCTTGTTGGACTTCCACGCCAAGGACGTCTGCACCAAGCGCACCCCTCACTGTGAAGGCTGCTGTTTGCTGGACATGTGTCCTACAGGTAAGGCGGAGGCTTTTAGCAAGTAGCGTACGCGCCGACTGGAACTGCCGTAGACGGTACCCGCTAGTCGGTCAAGATTGCGGTGGCCTGCGCTCCCAACAATTCTTGAATTCTTGAAACGCAAGCTGCAAACTGCGCCAGGACTCGGTTGAGTCACCCGGACTTGATCTGAGTTCAATAGCTGCGTTGTGGCTATTTAGCGCGTCCTGCAGATAACGAGACGACTGCATCATCTCTTCGCGCCAATCATCCGTTTGTACCATGAATACCCCCAGCTACTAGGGTAACCCTTCCGTTGCTGGCGTCAATGGAGCACATGGGCCAATTGCCTTAACACACGCTATTCTGAATCCCTGCTACATAGGGATGGAGAATCTCGCCTTTTCTTCGCCGTTCACTCGTTGTTGCGAGAGAGTTCTAAACGCAGCAATCTGGAGGGGCATACTTGCGGATTCCTAACCTAGTCACGTCTTAGCCACGCCGTTGACCAGCGCGAACCGTACAAGGCCGGGTGCTGTGTGGACTCCTAGCTTCATCCTGATGCTCCGCAGGTGGGCCCTGACCGTGTGAACACTTAGCCGGAGCCTGTGCGCAACTTGCGGCCCTGAGTGCCCCTCTCCCGTGAGCCCCAGGACTTCCAACTCCCGTGACGTCAACTCCAGCAAATCATCACATTGCGAGTCAGCCGCAGTCGTCACCGGCACGTTGTCAGCCGTTGGCTCGCCGTCTTCCAGCAGAGCGATGCGCTCATACAACGCGGCCTCGTCGTGCACAGAGCCAAGGTACTGGAACAGGAGCGGCGGTTCTGTGTTCTTCCGTGTGACCAACCACAGCACCTTGGAAGTCCCTGCGTGATAGCCAATGCGGGTCATGCCCCGCAGGGCGCGTTCTCCAACAGGTGATGAGACTAATATGGCTTTGGGCCGCAAGCGTTTCAGCAGCCGTATGCCCTCCTTGGCGCTGGTTACGTCTCCCAACAGCTTGACTCCGCAGCGCGCGGCGTCAGGAATTTTCTGGAGGCGGAGAAAGCTAGGAGCTAGTTCCACGGTCAACAATCCAATGTTCATGGCATTTTGTTCCAAAAGTAATTGATACAGACTAGACGTTCATAAGCAGTAACGTGTTCCATATAAAAATGTCAGGAAAGTGGATTGCAAGCATAAAGCCCTTGCTGGCCTTGAGGCGCGGCAGGGTACTCCCCGTTGGCTAGGCACTCAGCCGACGGAGGGTTGGGTTTTATGAGACGTGTTTGTGCTTACCGGCGTCGTCGGCGTGGGCGGGGTGAAGGGGCTGCCTCAGCGGGCTCTAGGCCATCCGAGTCCTCGTCACCATCCTCATCCTCATCGTCGCTGATGTTCATAGCAAGTGGAATGTCCGCCTTGGGTTCCACCGGCTTGAGAATGCCTATGTACGGCAGGTTCCTGTACCGTCCCTGGTAGTCGAGACCGTAGCCCACCACAAACTCGTCCGGTATCTCAAACCCCCGGTACTTGATGACCAGGTCTCCTATACGCCGGACTGACTTGTCCAAGAGGCTGCATACCTCCACGCCAGCCGCGCCCTTGGAGGCCAGGTGGTTCAGCAAGTGGCGCAACGTAAGACCCGTGTCCACAATGTCCTCCACCAGCAGCACCTGTTTGCCTTCAACGTCCAGGTCAAGGTCCTTGGTGATCTCCACATGGTGGGATGGGCCGTTGCCGTAGCGTGAAATGGCCAGCACGTCATAGTCCAGGGGCAGGTCAATGGCCCGAATCAGGTCTGCCAAGAAGGGCACCACACCCCGCAGCACACCTACTAGCACCAGCGGCTGGTCGGTGTAGGCCGTCGTAATCTCAGCGCCCAACTCCCGCACCCGCGTTTGTATCTGCTGCTCTGTGAAGAGCGTGTGGTCAACCCCTCTGACTTCGGCTGAAGCCATGTCGCCGTAGCCATACTTGGCCAGGAGGCGGAGGTAGTCCCTGCGGTAGAGCAGGGTGATATTGATCTCTGGGTACATCTCCCTGAGGCGGCGGAGCTTGCGGTTCTTCTCAGTCACCAGTCGCTGCTTCATGGTGGTCAGTTCAAGGTATTGGTCCTGTTCCGGGAGGTAGAAGTCCGGAGAGAACATTTCAGACACCCTGTCGCCTATCCAGCGCAGAGGGAAGGAGCGTGGCTCGTAGAGGTACTTGATACCGTAGAAGTCCAGGAGTCCGGCCAGTTCTCGCTCACTTGGGTGCATGAACGACACATCCACTGTGGCGTCTGGCCCCTTGCCCACGATGTCCGGCCTCTTGGCGGGGCGATGCCCTCGCCTACGGGGCGGGTGGCGTCGGTCATCGCCTTCAACGGGCCGTTGTGACGGGCCGTTGTCTTCAGCAGCGTGAGGGGCATGGTCATCGTCAGGCGCAGGCGCAGGCGCAGGCGCAGGCGC